>NYTG01000073.1 GCA_002683395.1 Halieaceae bacterium
GCTGCTGCACGCGAAGCATCAAGCTACCCGAGTCAGTCCCCGTGATAAGCGTGGTGGTCTCGATCGGTGGTTGCGCCAACGTAGTCGATCCCGAGTAGGGCTGAATACCGCTGTAAGAGGTCGTTGGCGCCACCGAAGAAGACTCTTCAACAGGCGGCTGCGCCATAGCGCGCCGCTCCGCCTCTACATCTACGTAGTCCTGAGCAATGACCGGCAAGGTACCTAGTAACAAAAAGCCGGCGAGTAACGCCGGCTTGATGGATAAACCTGTCAATGTAAAACCCTCAGTTATTTAAGCTCAACGCGGCGGTTCTGCTGCCAGTTGGACTCACCTGAGCCATATGCCAAGGGATTCTCTTCGCCGTAGCTAATCGTCTCAATGCGATAACTCGGCACCCCATTAGCAACCATATAATCGCGTACCGCATTGGCACGTCGCTCACCGAGAGCGAGGTTATACTCTCGTGTCCCGCGCTCGTCGGTGTGGCCCTCTAGTCGCACGCTCGCATTGTTACCCAGCAGCGCCGAGATATGAGCGTCAACCTGACCACGGGCGTCGTCAGTCAGCGAAGAGCTGTCAAAATCGAAGTAAAACACGGTGCCGACATCGGCGGCGGCCTCCTCGCGGACCTGCTGAGCCTGAGCCTGCGCTTGCTGCTCAGCCTCACGGGCCGCAGTCTCTTGCGCTGCCTGCTCGGCGGCAGCCGCTGCGGCTGCTTCGGCCTCTTTGGTTTCATTACTTGAACAAGCTGCCAAAAACAGGGCTGCAAAAACCAGGCCCATCCACTTCGCACAGAGCGTTACGTTTTTCATGTCTTTATCCTTCCCCAGTCACTGGAATCTCACCTACTGTGCGTAATGTAGCGCATAACGCGGGGATTTTCCCCCGTCCATCCCAGAAATATTGCACTTCGTTTGCCGCCTCACCCAGCATAAACCGGTGGCAGCCAACCGGCAGTGTTTGGCCGTAAGTGGGCACGCTGTCGCTACGGGGTGACGTAGGGAGACCAGGCGGGCTCCTGAACGCTGCCCTCACGAGCCGGAAGACTAAACCTGACGCCACCATCGACCGCTACGGCCCCTAGAATACTGGCTTCACCGCGCTTGGTCGCGTACAGAACGATCGAGCCATTGGGCGCGATACTCGGGCTCTCGTCGAGGCTGGTTTCTGTCAGCACGGTCAAGCGATCGGTCACCAGATCAAATACTGCGATGTGGTAGCGGCCATCCCGCTGATGCACCAGCGCCACATTGCGGCCATCCTGAGCCACCCTCGCCCTTGCGTTGTAACGGCCCTCAAAGGTCACTCTTTCGATCTTCTGAGTGCGGAGATCATACCGATAGATCTGTGGTCGCCCACCCCGATCCGAGGTAAAGAGCAGCGACTTGCCGTCCGGCATCCATGTGGGCTCGGTGTCTATCGCAAAATGACGCGTCAACCGCGTCAGTGCGCGGCTCTTGAGATTTAATAAATAAATATCGGGGTTGCCGTCTTTGGACAACACCAGGGCCATACTATTGCCGTCGGGTGACCAAGCGGGTGAGTTATTGAGGCCCTTGAAGTTGGTCAACTGCTCCCGCTCACCGGTACGGAGATTTTGTCGGTAAATCGCGGGACGCGAGGTCTCGAAGGAGACGTAAGCCACCTCCGTACCATCTGGAGACCAGGCGGGTGACAGGATTGGCTCGCGTCCCTCGAGGAGCACGATCGGTCTGCGTCCGTCGGAATCGGCAAGTGTCAGACGATAGAAATCCTTGCCAGTGGGATTGCGCGTTACCGACACATACAAAAGACGTGTAGCAAAGGCTCCGGGGATTCCCGTCAACGTCTCGTAAACCGAATCAGACACTCGGTGTGACAGCATTCGTAGCTCTGATACCGGACCCGTCACCGTGCCACTCTCAACCGCCTCCTGCCGAGTCGTGTCGAAAAGCTGAAAGTCGATTCGGGCCTGCGCCCCTACGGTCACCCGACCAATCAATACATACTCGGCCGAAATCGCCCGCCAGTCGCGAAAAAAGAGAGCAGACTCACGAGTGGGGTAGCTCAACATGTCTCGGCGACTCACCGGCGCGAACTGTCCGCTGCGCGCAAGATCCGAATCAATAATCTGGGCCACATCCTCCGGCGGTGAGCCCACACCTTGCCAAGCAAAAGGCACCACTGCGATCGGGGTTGGATTTTCTACGCCCTGGTTAATTTCGATCTGCAGCTCGGCGCGGACGCCGGAGACGCACAGGAGCAGGAGTACGATGCCCCATCTTTTCGTTAACACCATTAGTACCTCAAATCCTCAGGCTTAAAGATCAGCTGAAAACGCCGAAAGTTTGCCTCAAATGTGGGGTCATCGAGCTTGGCCACCTCGGGAAAACGACCCACGCGATTCACCGCGGTCATGGCACTGCGATCAAATGCCGTATCGCCACTGGACTGCAATACACCCACGCCGACGACCTCACCCGTGGGCACTAATTGTATCGCCAATACCGCCACCATGCCGTTACGTGCACTCGGTGGTCGAGTCCAGCGATTGATCACCGCTGCCTGAATGGTCGCCGCCACCACATCACGCAGGCTCGGCTCCCCCGCTCCCGTTGTCATAATGTCTGCATCGACAAGGGTTTCAAGCTCCTCGCGAGTCAGCGCGGCCAGTTGCTCGGCATCCAACTCGGGAGCGGCAGCCGGCGCAGGCTGTGTCACCTCCGTGGGTTGAGGTTTACTTTCAACCGCGGGCACCGGAGCAGGCGCTGGTTTGGGTTTGGGCGTCTTTTTGGGTTTGGGTTTGGGTTTGGGTTTCAGTGTTTCGGCCTGAACCAGCGTTGCCTGAATGGGCTGAATGGCTGGCGCGGCAGCGACCACCTCATTGGCACCACTCCACCTTACGACCAACATTAATAACAGCCCGCCGTGAAGCAGTAGCGTCAAAGTGGCGGGCAGCCCGGCAAAGAGCAGGCGATCGACTGACATCAGTCTCCCGCTGGGCTCTCAGTGACCAGGCCCACGGAAGGCGCCCCCGCCTCCTGCAAGGCCGTCATCACCACGACCACATCGCCATAAGCGACCTCTCGGTCACCCCATACCAGCACGGGTTTATTGGGCGTGCGCCGCAGCACCGCTGCCACTCGCTGACGAACAGTGGCCAGTTCCAGCGCCTGCTTCTCGTTAGCACCCAAATTGAGGAACAGCTGGCCGCGGTCATCGATAGACACTATCAGGGGTTCTGCATCCTGATCCTTAACCGGCGCTGCATCCGCTTTAGGCAGATCCACCGCAACACCCTGCATCAACATCGGCGCGGTCACCATAAAAATCACTAACAGCACCAGCATCACATCGATGTAGGGCACGACGTTAATTTCTGCGAGCATCCGGCGACGGCGCATGGTCAGGGTCTCTGTGACTGATTCGCTTTCAACGCGTAAGTCTGGCGCTGCAGAATGCCCGAAAACTCATCCAGAAACGTTTCATAGCGATTCAGGAGCACATCACTTCTGGCGGCCAATCGGTTGTAGGCCAGTACCGCCGGGATAGCGGCGAACAACCCCATCGCCGTAGCGATGAGTGCTTCCGAAATGCCCGGCGCGACGGTCGCTAATGTGGCCTGAGTGGCGTTGGCGAGCCCTCGAAAGGAATGCATGATCCCCCAAACTGTCCCCAAAAGACCGATATACGGGCTGGTAGAGCCTACCGAAGCCAGGAACGGCAGATGTTGCTCGATACGGTCCGTCTCGCGCATCAATGCGACCCGCATCGCTCGCCTCGAGCCCTCCAGTATCGCGTCTGCATCCATATCAGCCTGCTGGGAGAGCCGGGAGAATTCCTTAAAGCCCGCGCGGAACAGACTTTCAACCCCGGTCGGTAATTGACCCTCCGTGACGGCCTGATTGCCTTCGCGATATAACTGGGCCAGATCGATACCCGACCAAAATTGCTCCTCAAAAACCAGTAGTTCATCATCTGCTCGGCGCATGAGCATGACCCGCTGAATAATCAAGAACCACGAAGAGAGTGAGGCCAATACCAAAATCAGCATCACCGCCTGAACCAGTGCGCTAGCGCCGACGATGAGCTCTATCAAACCCAGCTCCTGCGTCATGCCATGTCCTCCTTTACGACTAAAGTTGCCTCGAGTTGCGCCCGTAACGTGGGGTCAAGTCGTTTCGCACGTCCGGTGTCACTGGCCACGCAAGCGATCTGAATGTTGCCTTCAACCAACATTGCTTCGCCTCTTCGCACGGTCTGCACAAAATCGATGGTCGCGCCGCCAACGGCCGAAATTCGCGCTGTTGCTTCAACCTGATCATCCAACCTCGCGGGTTGGCGATAGGTCAGCGAGAGGTCAGAGACCACAAACATCCAACCAGTATCAGAGATCGCGGCACCCTCCAGCCCGAAAGTTCGCATCAATTCGGTTCGGGATCGCTCAAGATATTTGAGGTAATTGACGTAGTAGACAATTCCTCCCGCGTCCGTATCTTCGATATAGACACGAATCGGCAGCGAAAATTCCGTGGTCACGGGGACTCGTCCAGATCAAGACTGAGGGTCTCTGCAGCGGAACCCTGAAAAGCAATGCCGAAGTGAGCATAGGCATGCCGCGTTGCAATGCGGCCCCTTGGCGTTCTCATGATAAAGCCCTGCTGGATCAGAAATGGCTCCAGCACATCTTCAATCGTGCCGCGCTCCTCTGACAGTGCTGCGGCGAGGCTATCAACGCCCACCGGCCCACCATCGAACTTCTCAATCATGGTGAGCAATAACCTCCGATCAAGATGATCAAAGCCCTGAGCATCCACACTGAGCAGATCGAGGGCCGCTTCTGCGGTACGGCCAGTCACCACACCGTCGGCCTTGACCTCTGCGTAGTCGCGTACACGACGCAACAACCTGTTAGCAATGCGCGGGGTGCCGCGAGAACGTCGTGCAATCGCGACTGCACCTTCCTCGTCGGCAGGAATCTCCAAAATCGTCGCAGAGCGCACCACAATTTCAGTGAGTTCTGCTGCATCATAAAACTCGAGCCGCTGGACAATACCGAATCGATCGCGCAAAGGAGACGTCAGCAAACCGGCCCGGGTAGTGGCTCCAACGAGTGTGAAAGGTGGCAAATCGAGCTTGATGGAACGGGCGGCCGGGCCCTCGCCAATCATAATATCGAGCTGATAATCCTCCATCGCGGGGTAAAGCACTTCCTCGACATAAGGGCTCAAACGATGAATTTCGTCAATGAATAAGACATCCCCGGGTTCAAGGTTTGTCATAAGCGCTGCGATATCGCCCGCCTTTTCGAGGATCGGCCCACTGGTGGTCTTGAGCTGCACCCCCATCTCTTCGGCGATGATGCTGGCAAGCGTGGTCTTGCCCAGACCCGGTGGACCAAAAATCAACGTGTGATCGAGAGGCTCTCCCCTGGCTCGAGCGGCAGAAAGAAAAATCTCCATCTGCTCCCGCACGGCGCGTTGGCCAATATATTCGTCAAGGCGCCGGGGCCGAATAGCACGATCCACTACTTCTTCGCGGTTATCTCCCGTGTCAGCGGCTACCAGTCGATCTGTTTCGATCACAGACATACTCCTCTATGGCACGCTGTCATCCCTTGCCTCCACCCGCGACACGCAGTGCCAGACGAATCAGTTCCTCGCTGCTGGTTTCCGGTGGCGCTTGAGTGCTGGCAATCAATTTGGCAGCCTCCGTCAGCTTATAACCCAATGCGACAAGCGCCTGTTCCGCCTCGGCCCGCTGATCGGCTATTTGGGAAGCCGCTTGCCCCGGTAAGGATGGCGTGCCCGACTCCGGGGATAATTCATCCAGCCAAACCCCGGCTTTGTCACGCATCTCCACCAACAGACGTTCCGCTGTCTTGCGGCCGACACCGGGCAATGCCACCAATGCCGCCACATCATCTCGCTGCAGGCAGCGCGCAAAAGCCGCCGCATCCATGCCGGAGAGCAGCGTGAGCGCCAGGCGCGGCCCCACACCACTCACCTTGATCAATGCGCGGAACAAGCGCCGATCAGCCGAGTCCGCAAAGCCGAACAGCTGCTGCGCGTCTTCTCGAACGACGAAATGCGTTAGCAACGTTACGGGCTGACCGAGTTCCGGCAGTTGATAGACCGTGGTCATGGGGACCTGAATTTCGTAGCCGATGCCCCCTACATCCACCAGAATCTCCGGCGCCTGCCGCCCGATCAATGTGCCGCGAATCTGACCAATCATGCTGTCACTTTACCTTAAACGCCCGGCTCTGAAGCGGCTCGCCGCGAGCGCACCCGCAAGACCCTCGGTATGGCAGTGGCATAACGCGGCTGCCAGACCGTCTGCGGCATCCTCCGCCGGCTCTGCAGACAGACCGAGTAGCGCTGTCACCATATGCTGTACCTGTTGCTTGCTCGCCGCACCCGTTCCCACGACTGACTGTTTGATCTGTCTGGCCGCGTACTCGTGGACGACCAGATCATTAACCACACAAGCCACCATTGCGGCACCCCGCGCGTGCCCCAGTTTCAAAGCCGCGTCGGCACTTTTGGCCATAAAGACACTCTCAATCGCGGCCACGGTGGGCTGGTGGCTATCGATAATTTCCGACAGTGATTCAAACAGCACCCGCAAGCGGACGCTGAGGGCCTCCTTCACGGGGAGACGGATCGTTCCGCTCGATACATACCGAGGCTGTTTTCTCTCGACGCGAATAATGCCAAAACCCGTCTTGCGCGAGCCCGGATCGATACCGAGGATGACTGTCATGGTGGCAACCGGCGTAGACCAGTCTACAGTGTGACCGATTGCGGCGAAAAGTTCATTGATCGCCGCGGGAACACGCGCACCTTAAGTCTTCAGAGCGTATCGAGGACGTCCTCGGGAATGTCCGCGTTGGAATACACATTTTGTACGTCATCGAGATCTTCCAGCATGTCGATTAGCCCCATTACACTCGGTGCTGTCTCGGCATCCAACAGCACTTCCGTACTCGGCATCATGGTGACTTCTGCCAGCACCGGCTCGAGTCCTGCACTGACCAATGCGTCGCGCACTTCGGTCACGCACTCCCAGGGAGTTAGCACGTCCACGCTCCCGTCGTCGGCCGTCACGATGTCATCGGCACCGGCCTCGAGTGCCGCATCCATCAGCGTCTCCTCGTCTGCGCCCGGAGCAAACTGAATCAATCCGGTCCGCGAAAAGAGATAGGCCACCGAACCGTCGGTACCGAGGTTACCGCCCCGCTTGGTAAAGGCGTGCCGCACCTCAGCCACCGTGCGGTTGCGGTTGTCTGTCATGACCTCAACCAGCACGGCAACCCCTCCGGGCGCGTAGCCCTCGTAGGTGAGCTCCTCCATGCTATCGGCTTCACCGGTGCCCGCACCGCGAGCAATGGCGTTATCAACCGTATCGCGCTTCATGTTGGCACCCAGCGCTTTATCCACGGCCGCGCGGAGCCGGGGGTTATCCTCGGCGATGGGTCCCCCTGCCCGAGCAGACACGACGAGCTCGCGGATCAGTTTGGTGAACAGTTTTCCTCGCTTAGCGTCCTGAGCGGCCTTGCGATGTTTGATATTTGCCCATTTACTGTGCCCCGCCATACGCCTGACTCAATCCGATGTGGCAGGGGTATCGGTGCGACGCGGACGCAGCGAAAGCTCGCGCATTTGCTGATCAGACACCGTGCCAGGCGCCTCGGTCATGACACACTGCGCGCTCTGTGTCTTCGGAAAGGCAATGACCTCGCGGATGGACTGCCCACCCACCATCAACATCACCAGGCGATCGAGCCCAAAAGCAAGACCTGCATGGGGTGGCGCACCATGGCGCAGCGCGCTCAGCAAAAACCCGAACTTCGATTCGGCTTCAGCCTCATCAATACCCAGAAGATCAAAAACTGCTTGCTGCATGGCCTGGTCATGAATACGCACCGAGCCACCGCCGACCTCACTACCATTCAGCACCATGTCATAAGCCTGAGAGAGGGCTGCCTCGGGCTCTGCCCGCAGTGCCTCGACCGAACAGGCGGGTGCGGTAAAGGGATGATGCAGCGCCGCCATTCCGTCACGCTCGTCGCCCTCAAACATGGGGAAGTCCACGACCCAGAGTGGCGCCCAGCCAGCGGCGATCTGGTCCAGATCAGCAGCCACCTTCAAGCGCAGCGCACCGAGTGACTCATTCACCACTGACCGCTTATCGGCACCGAAGAACAGAATATCGCCATCGGCTGCGTTGAGCCGATCGAGCATGGCGAGGACAGTCTGATCGGGCATGAATTTTAGAATGGGGGACTGCAGTCCCTCTATTCCCGCCGAGCGATCGTTGACCTTGATCCACGCCAGGCCCCTCGCACCATAAATACCTACATAGTCGGTGTAATCGTCAATTTCCTTGCGCGATAGCGAGGCGCCGCCCGGTACTTTCAGCGCCGCGACCCGACTGGCCGGATCACTGGCGGGGCCACTGAACACTTTAAAGTCGACACCGGCCATCAGGTCATCAATCGATATCAACTCCCAGCTCACCCTGAGATCGGGCTTATCCGAGCCAAAACGTTCCATGGCGTCCGCCCACGTCATGTGTGGGAAATCACCGAGATCCACGTCGAGCTGCTCCCGGAACAGGGTGCGCACCAAGCCTTCGGTGATAGACATCACTTCCTCGGCATTGAGGAAGGCGGTTTCAATATCGATCTGGGTGAACTCGGGCTGTCGGTCCGCGCGCAGATCTTCGTCTCTAAAGCAGCGTGCAATTTGATAGTAGCGATCAAATCCCGAGACCATCAGTAATTGCTTGAACAGTTGTGGCGATTGCGGCAGCGCAAAAAAAGCGCCGGGCTGAGTTCGGCTGGGCACCAGATAATCCCGAGCGCCTTCTGGCGTAGCTCGGGTCAGTATTGGTGTCTCGATATCGAGAAACCCTTGCTCGTCGAGATAGCGACGAATACTGGAGGTAATGCGAGCGCGGGCAATCAGATTTTGCTGCATCTCGGGCCGACGAAGATCCATATATCGGTAGCGCAGCCGCACGTCCTCACCCACCGAGTGATGCTCATCTAGCGGGAAAGGCGGGGTCTGGGCGGCATTGAGCACCTCGAGGGTCTTACCGAGCACTTCAATTCGGCCTGAGGCCATGCCTGAATTCACGGTCTCGGCAGTGCGCGCGCGCACCCGGCCAGTGATGCGCAGCACATACTCGCTGCGAACGCTGTCCGCCCGCTGAAAATGCTCTTGTGTATCCGGATCAAACACGACCTGCACCACACCCTCACGGTCGCGCATGTCGAGAAAAATAACGCCACCATGATCGCGCCGTCGGTCAACCCATCCGCACAATGTCACCGTCTGATCGATCAAATCGTCGTCGATCAGGCCGCAGTAGTGGGTTCGCATCGCTGTTTCCATGGTTTCGTTTCCTATCCTCAGCTGGCTTTCGAGGTGTCGGTCTTCGAGGTCGGGGCCGATTTGGATTCCACTTTACTCTGCTTGTCCCCGGAGGTGGTTCCAGTCTCCGCCTTCGCGGGAGGCTTATCCGATGCGTCAGTGCGCTCTCCGGCAATGTTTTTCTTCTCTCCGGTTTTGAAGTCGGTCTCGTACCAGCCGCCGCCCGAGAGTCGGAAAGAAGGTGCGCTAACCTGCTTCTTTAAAGCCGGTTGCGAACATGCCGGACAGTCGGTCAACGGCGCATCCGCCAATTTTTGCAGGGCCTCGAGGCTGTGGCCGCACTCCTGACAGCAATATTCGTAAATAGGCATCGCATTCTTCTCGGGCAAACACCGCGCTCAGCCGGCGACCCGCTAAAGGTTAAAGGTATGTTGTATGAGGGCGCGGAGCGTACCGTAAACGCTGAATCAGTTAAAGATACTCAGAGCGTGAGGATTTAGCTCCGCGCTGAGCAAACCGCCCAAATACGTGTCAGCAAGCCCGCTTGATCCTCAGTTGGCAAAGCCCTTCATTTTTTTTAGCGGGCGGATTTTGACCCCCGTGCTCGGAGGCTTGGCCTTGAACCAGGTTTCTTCTTTGGTGAAGGGGTTGATCCCGCGTCGCGCTTTAATAGCGGGTCTTTGAACAGTGCTGACCTTCATCAACCCCGGTAACGTGAACTGACCCATGCTCTGTGGACAGAGACTGGCCTCCATCAGTCGCTCAAGCGAATCCATGACCCGCCTCACCTCTCTCGCTGTCAGGCCGCTGTCTTCTGCCAGTAGAGACAGCATCTGCGACTTGGACAGCTTGTCCTGCACCACATTCATCTTTTTCGCCGGCTTCTTCTTGGACTGCTTCTTTGCCATGAGCATTGCCTCATAATGTGGCGGCGACTCAAAACCTTCGAAAGCGCCGCCAACTCGTCGCGATTCAACACCACAGATCAAAATGGAACAAGTCCCTTCGAGCGTTTCGCACCGTTGAGGTACAAGGATTCACAGGCGCCACCGCTGTACGGCCCACACCACGCGACATTAGAATGGCGTCCTGCGATGTGGAGTCTGTTATGCGTGCCAGTGAGTTCCTGCTCTCAACCCTGAAAGAAACCCCGTCAGACGCCGAAGTGATCAGTCATCAACTGATGCTAAGGGCCGGGCTGATCCGCCGGGTTGCCGCGGGAATCTACAACTGGATGCCATTGGGCCTTCGGGTGCTGCGTAAAGTTGAGCAAGTGGTCCGTGAAGAGATGGAGCGTGCCGGCGCGTTGGAGCTGTCCATGCCTGTGGTGCAGCCCGGCGAGCTCTGGCAAGACTCGGGGCGATGGGAGCTTTATGGGCCGGAATTGTGCCGACTGGAGGATCGCCACCAGCGTCCGTTTTGTCTCGGGCCCACTCACGAAGAAGTCATTACCCAAATCGCCGCCAGCGAAATCAAAAGCTATAAGCAGCTACCCGTCAATCTGTTCCAAATTCAAACCAAATTTCGCGATGAGATCCGGCCGAGATTCGGCGTGATGCGCTCACGAGAGTTCATTATGAAAGACGCCTATTCCTTTCATATCGATCAGGCCTCTCAAGAGGCGACCTATTGGCGCATGCACGAGGCGTACACCACTATTTTCACGCGGCTGGGCCTCGATTTTCGTGCCGTGGAGGCCGATACCGGCGCGATCGGCGGGAACCACTCCCACGAGTTCCACGTGCTGGCGGAATCGGGTGAAGATGCCATCGCCTTTTCGACAGACAGTGACTATGCCGCGAATGTCGAACTGGCCCCAGCGCTCAGCGGGGCAGCGGGCGGCAACAGCGGTGAGACGCCCGCGCTGGAAAAATTTGCGACGCCCGGTATGACCACAATTGATCACCTTGCCGAACAGCTGGGGATACCGGCGCAGGAATCGATCAAAACACTTTTAGCAATGGATGAACAAGACGATCTGGTCGCCCTCGTAGTGCGCGGCGATCACCGACTCAATGCCATCAAGGCGGCAAAACTGCCCGGCATGCTGTCACCTCTGGTATTGGCCGATGCGGGAGCAGTGCAGAAACGCCTCGGGGCGGGATTCGGCTCACTGGGTCCTGTGGGTGCGCCCGTCCGGGTGATCGTAGATCACACGGCTGCGCTGATGCCGAGTTTTGTCTGCGGTGCTAACGAGGATGGTTATCACGTGAGAGGCGCCACTTGGGCGCGCGACGTGCCCAATGCCGAATTCGCCGACATTCGCGAGATTGTCAGTGGTGATCCCAGCCCCTGTGGCCAGGGAACGCTGGAAATTCGGCGCGGTATCGAGGTAGGGCACATTTTTCAGCTGGGTACAAAGTATTCCGAGACCATGAATGCCACGGTGTTGGACGACAAGGGACGCAATCAACCGATGGTGATGGGTTGTTATGGCATTGGTGTCACGCGCATTGTCGCCGCCGCCATTGAGCAAAATCACGACGACAACGGCATTGTCTGGCCTGCGGCCATGGCACCTTTCGATGTGGCCATCGTGCCGTTGGGGCTGGATAAGTCCGACGCCGTCCGGGAGGCGAGCGAAAATCTTTACGCAGCCTGCAACCGAGCCGGTCTGGCGGTATTCATGGATGATCGCGCCGAGCGGCCCGGCGTGAAGTTTGCGGAAATGGAACTTCTGGGTATGCCGCTGCGGGTGACAGTGGGGGAGCGATCGCTGGCGGAAGGAAATCTGGAGCTTACCCAGCGGCGCAGTGGCGACACCGAAATGGTGGCTCCTGATGTTGCGGTCAGCCGTATTCAGCAACTGCTAGCGGACGGCTAACCAGTTTGCGCCGAGAGGCAACCGCAACAATCGCATTACTACTTGTCGCATCTCAGATGACACACGCGCTTGCCGATTCCGATGCTGACCGAGCGGCTCTATCAGCCTACCTGGATCGAGCGCTCTCAGAAGACGACGGATTTGAAGATCGCTTTACTGCCGAGGTGTGGCTGGTAGACATGCAACAGCGGCTGGCACCCTTCGTCGCTGATCCCCGGGAGCGTCTCGATCTCCTCACCCAGATTCATCAGCAAGCGACCCAGCTTAATTTGCCTCCTGAACTGGTCTTGTCGGTGATCGAGGTCGAAAGTGGCTTTGATCGCTACGCTCTGTCAAAGGCCGGCGCGCAAGGCTTGATGCAGGTCATGCCCTTTTGGAAAAACGAGATTGGACGGCCCGACGATAACCTGATTCACATGCCCACCAATCTTCGTTACGGCTGCTACATTCTGCGTTTTTACCTGGACCGGGAAGATCAAAATTGGCGTCGGGCACTGGCTGCCTATAATGGCTCAAGCGGCAGCCAGCGCTACCCCGACAAGGTTCGCAGCGCATGGCAAAGCCATTGGCGCACGGCGCCGATCGACTGGTGAGGCGCTTCCCGCAGGGGTAAACTCGGCGGCCCGACAGAGAGTCCATAATGTATTCAGACGCCGAGACATTGTTAACCGAGTACCCCGCCATCGAGATGGTGGAAGCGCTTATTACAGACTGCAATGGCGCTGCGCGAGGCAAGTGGCTTCCGATTGCAAAACTCCCCTCGCTGCTGGCTGATGGCATCAAGCTGCCCAAATCCGCCGTGGCACAGGACGCCTGGGGACGCGATGTGCCACGCATTGCACTCGACAATGGCGATATTGACGGATTGTGCCGGGCCGTACCCGAGTCTCTGGTACCGGTACTGAATTCGACAGGAGTCGACCGCGCCCAGATTGTGCTGACCATGTTCAAGGACGACGGCAGCCCGCTGCTGTCCGACCCGCGACAAGTTCTGGCCCGCGTCGTTAACCAATTGGCCGAGCGGGGCCTCGTTCCCCGGGTTGCCATAGAACTCGAGTTCAATTTGTTCAAACAGCCGGCTGAGGATCAGTCTCCTCGCACCGCATTACCGGCTGAGCCTCAGACAGGGGGCAATCTCTATGGCTTGAGCGCGCTAGATGAGCACGCCGATTTACTTCAGGCCCTGAAAGACGCTTTTGCCGTTCAGGGCCTGCCTTATGAAGGTGTTTTAAAAGAGGCCGCCCCGGCCCAATACGAGATCAACGTTGCCTACTCGGATGATGCCTTGGCCTACTGCGATCAGGTCATCCGCATGCAGCGCAGCATCCGTAGCGTGGCTGCGCGCTTTGGTGCGATGGCCAGTTTTATGCCCAAACCGATGGAAAATCAGGCGGGTAACGGCATGCACGTGCACTGCAGCCTGCTCGATACCTCGGGGCAAAACGTTTTTGACAGCGGAGACGTTGAGGGCACTCCGACCCTTCGACAGGCGGTCGCCGGCTGTATCGATCTAATGAGTGATACGCAGCTGATTTTTGCACCGAGCTACAACGCCTACCGCCGCTTTCAGGCCGGCAACCACGCACCCACACAGCCCAATTGGGGCTACGACAACCGGACAACCGCACTCAGAATTCCAGCAAGCCCAAGTGCTGCAACGCGCATCGAACACCGGGTTGCGGGTGCGGACAGTAACCCTTACCTCGCGATTGCGGCCCTGTTGGCAGGCGTCTTGATGGGCATTGAACGTCAATGCCACGCTCCTGAACCCATTAGCGGCAACGCGTGGACTGAAGACGAGACCAATATCTGCCTGCCAGGCTACATGGCAGAAGCCATTACCCGTTTTTCACAATCTGGCAATGTTCGCGATACACTCTCCGCAGAATTTCAATCCGCTTTTAGTGAAGTCAAAAAGCAGGAGCTCATCGAGTTTGAGCGCCGGGTCACCGACTTTGAGCTCGAAACCTACCTCTCTGCCTAGGACGATTCGCTTGAATCGGCACTATCTGAATGACTGAATGGCTAAATGCGAACCGCTGGCGCCAGTGTCCGTTATCGGACAAAGGCTCGTATATCAACTGACCCCCGCGAACGACGTCCCGACGCCGGCCGCCTCTATGGAGCACTGTATGAAAACGGTAATGGATTTTTCTGCTGCACTGGCCAACGGTGATAACACCGATTTTGGCGACTTTCGAGGCAAGGTATTACTGATTGTTAATACCGCCTCAAAGTGCGGCTTCACGCCGCAGTACTCGGGGCTGGAGTCGCTCCACCAAACCTATGGTGAGCGCGGATTCTCGGTGCTGGCCTTTCCTTGCAATCAGTTTGGGGGGCAGGAGCCGGGCAGCGAGGAAGAGATTCAGTCTTTCTGCGACCTGAACTTCCAGACCAGCTTTCCACTGTTCAGCAAGATCGATGTCAACGGCGCGTCGAGTCATCCGCTTTTTACCCACCTGAAAACACAGGCGCCCGGCTTACTCGGCAGTCAGCGTATCAAATGGAACTTCACCAAGTTCTTGGTCAATCAACAGGGTGAAGTGGTCAAGCGCTATGCGCCGTCGACCAAGCCCGAGGCGATCGCTAGCGATATTGAGGCCTTGCTCTGAAAGCTCAGTGTTCTCGGGTCTCACGAAAGCGGATGTCGGGCCAGCGCTCTTCCATTAAGGAGAGATTAACCCGGGTGGGTGCCAGGTAAGTCAGGTAACCGCCGCCATCCTGGGAAAGGTGCTCCGCCGCTTTTTTCCGGAACTCCTCCAGCTTGTGCTCGTCATCAGCCTCTATCCAGCGCGCAGTATAGACATTCACTGGCTCGTAAAGGGCCTCCACTTTGTACTCATCGGCTAGCCGATAAGCCACCACATCAAACTGCAGCTGGCCTACCGCACCTACAATGAGATCGCTGTTGTTCAGCGGGGAGAACACCTGGGTCGAACCTTCTTCCGACAACTGCTGGAGACCCTTTTGCAAAGCCTTGGCCTTCATGGGGTCGCTCAGGCGAATGCGCCGAAACAATTCCGGCGCGAAGTGAGGAATACCCATAAATCGGATCGCCTCTCCTGTGGTGAAGGTGTCACCGATCTGAATGGTGCCGTGGTTATGCAAGCCGATGATGTCGCCAGCCACTGCCGACTCCACCAAGGTCCGGTCACCGGCCCGAAACGTGACGGCATCCGCGATCCGCACGTCCTTGTCGATCCGGACATGACGCATCTTCATCCCTTTGTCGTAGCGGCCCGAGCAGATCCGCATAAAAGCGATACGGTCACGATGCTTGGGGTCCATGTTGGCCTGAATCTTAAAAACGAAGCCCGTAAAGTCAGGCTGGGAAGCCTCGATCGTCCGCTCAGAAGAAACTCTGGGTTGTGGTGGTGGCGCCCACTCTACGAAATCGTTCAGCATCTCCCTGACACCGAAGTTACCCAGTGCGGTACCAAAGAACACTGGCGTGAGCTGGCCAGCGAGAAATGCATCAATCGAGAACTCATGCGATGCCCCCCGCACCAGCTCTATCTCTTCGACGAATACCTCGTAATCCTCTCCCAGCAGCGCCTGCGCTGCCTCTGAGGCGAGGCCTTTGACAAGATCCTCCTCTACCAGAGTCGCGCCGTCACCAGGCTGATATCGGTGGAGGGTATCGGTGTATAAGTTGTAGACACCTCTGAAATCCCGGCCCATCCCTATCGGCCAATTAATGGGTGCGCCCGCAATTCCCAGGACCTCTTCAACCTCATCCACCAAATCGATGGGATCACGGATATCGCGATCGAGCTTATTGACGAAGGTCATGATGGGCGTATCTCGCAAACGACAGACATTCATGAGTTTAATCGTTCGATCCTCAACGCCTTTGGCACCGTCTATCACCATCAAAGCCGAATCCACTGCCGTCAGGGTGCGGTACGTGTCCTCTGAAAAATCCTCGTGGCCCGGCGTGTCGAGCAAATTTACCCAGCGATCGCGGTACGGGAACTGCATCACTGACGAGGTGACCGAAATCCCCCGCTCCTGCTCAAGGGCCATCCAGTCCGAGGTTGCGTGCGGCCCTCGCTTACCCTTTACCGAGCCCGCCACCTGAATCGCCTGTCCGAGCAACAGCAGTTTCTCGGTCATAGTGGTCTTACCCGCATCGGGGTGAGAAATAATGGCGAAGGTGCGACGCGCGTCGACATCGCGCTGTAGTTCAGACATGACGGCTCCTTGGAGGAGGCGCGATTATGCCAGCCAATATGAGCCGCGTCAGGAAGGGTCAGGCAGGTTCTGTTGGAGATGCCGCAACAGGGAATCGCCCATCTCAGTCATATTGGGGCAACCGCTGCCGAGCAATTGTGAGACCGAGGTCACCTCAAGCCCTTCATAACCGCAGGGGTTGATGCCGGCAAAGGGCGTGAGATCCATATCAACATTCAGCGAAAGACCATGGTAACTGCGCCCTTTACTGACCTTCAGGCCCAGTGCGGCGATCTTGCGTCCCTCCACATAGACACCTCGCGCTGCAGGATCCCCGCAGGCGGCTATCCCCGATTCCGCCAACACTTGCACCACCGCCGTCTCAAGGAGATTCACCAGCTCCCTGATGTTGACGTTTGCACGACGCAGGTCATAGAGCACATAGGCCACCCACTGACCCGGGCCGTGATAAGTCACCTGCCCACCGCGATCCACTTGAATAACGGGGACGTCTCCGGTGTTCAGGATGTGCTCTGGCTTACCGGACAGGCCCTGTGTATAGACGGGCGGGTGCTGAAGTAACCAGATCTCATCCTGCGTCCCGGGCGCCCTTGAGGCGGTAAAGGCCTTCATGGCATCAAAGGTCGACTGATAATCCACCACGCCTAGATGACGACATCTCATCTCGTCAGAGCACCATAGACACCAAACCAGTGTCCATCAAATCCTGATGGATTAACCGCAGCTGGTCCTCGCTCTGCGCCTCAATGGTAATGGTGATGGATTGAAAAGTGCCTTTACGTGAGTCCTTGATGAGGACATCTCCCGGCTCGAACCCCGGAGCCCGCTCGTGAAAAATGCGCATGACAGCGGGCTGAAAATCTTCCCCGGCTCGTCCCAGTACTTTGATGGGGTAAGAGCAAGGAAAAACGATCTTGGGTGGAGGCTCAGTCACCGAGAGTCATCCCAGCAGTTGCTGAAACCACAGCAGGATCGCATCCCATAAGCGAGCAAAAAATCCGGCCGGCTCAATCGCTTGCAATACCTCCAGTGGCACCTCGCCGACGGGCTCCCCTGAACGAGTCATGACGACCCGCCCCACGACATCACCCATGGCCAGGGGCGCAACAAGAGGCTTAATCACCTCTGTCGATAAGTCGATCTGCGCCGTGCTCCTGGGCAGGGTCAGCACAACGTCTTTTGTGACACCGAGGGCGACCTGTTGCGCCTGGCCCTTCCAAACTCGGTCTTCGGTAAGGGTCATATCAGCGCTTAAGGGCCTCACCGTCTCATAAAAACGAAATCCGTAGTTAAGCAGACTCCGCGTCTCTGATTTGCGGCTCGCGGTCGAACTGCTTCCCATGACGACAGAGACCAGTCGCATACCCTCTCGTTGAGCGGAAGCCACAAGGCCATACCCCGCGACTCTGGTATACCCGGTTTTTAAACCATCAACCGAGTCATCCTCACGCAACAGGTGGTTGCGGTTGTACTGCGTGATGTCGTTGTAGGTGTAGCTCTGCTCCTTGTATACCGCGTAGCGCTCCGGGTGGTCACGAATGGCGGCTACCGCGGTCGCGGCGAGGTCACGCGCAGTCGACAAATGCTCGGGGTGCGGGAGTCCGTGACTGTTCTCAAAATGGGTGCCCGTCAGCCCCATCTCCTGTGCGTAACGGTTCATCAAATCCACAAATGCTGCTTCACTGCCCGCAATATGCTCGGCGATCGCAACGGTGGCATCGTTTCCCGACGAGATCACGATACCTCGCTCCAGCTCCGCGACCGTGACAGGCTTACCGGGCTCAATCCACATGAGCGAAGACCCTTTGAATACGGGATTTTGGGACCACGCGTTGCGGCTCACCGGCACAGTATCGTCCAAACTGAGCCGGCCCAGTTCGACCTCCTGAGCGAGGACATAAGCCGTCATTAACTTTGTCAGACTTGCCGGGGGCAGCTGCAGATCAGCGTTGTGATCGACAAGTACCGTTCCGGTATCAAAATCAACCAACAAATAAGAGTCAGCATTAATAGCGGGCGGCGCGGGCACGAGGCCCGTATTGGCTAGCGCTGCTAATGGCAACCACATCGCGCCAATCAGATATTGGAATGAACGCTTCAGCGTCATTCGCACTCCTATCGTCAATTGAATCTCTCCATGGCCGTCATAAAACACGGCGTCAGTGTACGCCCGCGGGGCACCCGATGAAAATCATGGGCTCACGGTAATCGCTGCGGTGACTGATGACCACTTTCCATCAGGGCAGCGCGCGCGCGCTCCAGCGCTTGCGGGTCGGCAAACGGCCCCACTCTGACGCGGTGCAGTCTTTTGCCCCCTGCATCCACCAGACTGGTCGTCGCGGGATAACCCCAGCGATCGGTAACTTCCCTGACGACCTGATCGGCCGTGTCGGGTGACTCGTAGGCGCCGAGTTGCAGGTACCGATACGTCAATGCGGCTGATGCGCGCCGGTCATCGACGCCTGCCAGGTCGATCGACTCCACCCGCACCAAGGCTGTGCCCTGCTCGGCAAAACCAAGCTGCTTCGCCGCACCGTAAGATAAGTCGATCAATCGGTCGGGATGGAAGGGTCCCCGGTCGTTCACCCTCAACACAACGCTCCGCTGGTTAAGCAGGTGGGTGACGCGCACATAGCTGGGAATCGGCAACGAGCGATGCGCCGCCGTTGCAGCAAACACATCAAAAATTTCGCCATTAGCGGTGGGCCGCCCCTGAAATTTCATCCCATACCAAGAGGCGGTGCCCTGCTCACGGTAACCCCGGTGCGTGGCGAGTACCGTGTAGGTCTGGCCATTGACCTCGTAAGGGCTCGTATTACCATTGGACAGCAAAGGGTCAGGACGCGGCACCGCGTCCTGCCAGACCGGAGCGTCGATCGAACTTGGCGCGCTGTCCGCCACGCCTTGGGGTGCATTAACCGAGATTGGTGCGCACGCTGCCAAGGCAGTGAGAGCGAGCCAGACGAGCAGGCCCTGGCAGCGATTCAAGGCTCCGAGCGCGCGGAAACAATTGCCTGACTGAGGTCCCACACCGCCATCGCGTACATCGCGCTATGGTTATAGCGAGTGATGACATAGAAATTCTGCAGGCCGAGCCAATAGCGCATTCCACCCTCTTCTTCGAGACGCAGCGGGGTCGCCACCACTTTAGGATCAAGCGGTTCAGCGGGCTTTAGCCCCTCAAGCGCCAGCGCGGCAACGGTCTGTGTGGGCTTCAAACCCCGCTCGAACAAATCTGGATCAGGGTCCTCCGGGATACCCCCTACCGTCACGCCGTCTCCTGAGCGCCATCCGTGGGCCTTAAGGTAGTGGCCGACACTGGCGATCGCATCTGCCGGGTCATCCCAGATATCAGGTGCCGTCTCTCCTTCGTAACTGCGGGCGTAGGCGCGATAACTCGATGGCATGAACTGACCGTAGCCCATCGCGCCGGCGTAGGAGCCTTTTAAGGCGAGCGGGTCTTTGCCGGATTCCCAGGCGAGCACCAGAAACTGCTCAAGCTCGCTGGTAAAAAAAGGTGACCGTCTTGGGTAGTCAAAGGCGAGCGTGGAGAGTGCATCGATCACCCGATAACTGCCCGTAATACGACCGTAATAGGTCTCTACCCCGATGATGGCCACCATGAGCTCCGGTGGCACGCCCGTGCGCCCGGCGACCGTTTGCAGCGTGTTTTGGTGAGCGTTCCAGAAACTCACGCCTTCTGTGATACGGCGGTCGGTCAGAAAGATCTTGCGATATTCATGCCAGGCCTTAGTTTTTTCTGCGGGACGCGCGATCGCCTCGAGGATACTTTGTTGTCGCTGCGCCGCGTCGATGAGCTGCCGCGCCCACTCCGGATCCACTCCCGCTTCCTCAGCTGCGGTGATCACCGCACTGGCCGCTTCCCGATCACTGTAATCGCCGGCACTTGCACCTGTCGCGAGGCACAACCCAATCCCCATCAGCAAGAGGCGACTGCGCCAGCGTCGAACGGGTCGGAAAGGCGAGCATGAGAAACAACGTATCGCGCTCATCTAGATAGAATCCTCTTTTCAGTGCTGATCGCAGTGAGAATACCGAAACCGAGCAACAGGGTGACAATGGAAGTCCCCCCGAAGCTCACAAAAGGCAATGGTACCCCGACGACGGGCAGAACCCCCGCCACCATGCCCATATTCACGATGACATAAACGCAGAACGTCAGAGTGATCGCACTGGCGAGCAATCTGCCGTAGCTCGTTTGTGCGGTAAAGCTAATCCACAGGCCTCGGGCCACCACCAGGCCATACAACACCAACAGAGCCAAAACGCCCCGTAAGCCCCATTCCTCTGCCAATACCGCGATAATAAAATCCGTTTGGCTCTCGGGCAAAAAGTCCAGATGCGACTGGGTGCCCTGTAGCCACCCCTTTCCGCTCCAACCCCCTGACCCGATGGCGGTTTTGGACTGGATGATATTCCAACCGGCCCCCAGTCGGTCCGCTTCCGGGTCAAACAGCGTGAGGATCCGCTGTTTTTGGTAATCCCTCAGTAGATACAGCCAGGCGGGCCAGATACAGGCCAGCGCGGCCAGCGCGCCCGACAGTATCTGCCACCAGCTGACCCCAGCCATAAACACCACGAACACACCACTGGCGGCGACCAAAATCGCCGTTCCCAAATCAGGCTGGACCGCAATCGCTGCTGCGGGCAAGGCAATCATGAGTAGCGCGACAACGGTGACACCAAGACGCGGTGGCAGTCCGTGGCGGACGATCCACGCGGCCACCACCAAGGGCATCGCAATCTTCATGATCTCGGAGGGCTGAAAGCGGATAACACCGAGGCTCAACCAGCGCTGCGCACCCTTCGCGCCAACCCCGAAGAAGGGAATCATCAGCAATAACAACAGCGCCGCCAGATAGAGTGCCGGGGCCCAGCGCTCAAGGGTGTCGAGGCGAACCTGCGCCACCACTAATAACACGCCGAAGCCCACCACAAAGTTACGAATCTGACGGTTCAGGGTGTTCCAGTCGCCATCTGACGCGCTGAACAGAACAAATAAACCCATCGCGGCGATGGCTAACACGGGGGTGAGTAACACTACATCGAGATGCAAACGCTCTGCTGGGGTCTGTGCTCGGGAAAAGTCCCGGTCAGAGCCCTCTAAAAAGCGCGTGTACTCAGACATCCCCGGCCTCTCCCAGCCACGCATCGATCACGCGGCGGGCTACCGGCGATGCCGCACCGCTGCCGCCGCCATTCTCTGCGATCACCGCGACCACAATGCGGGGCTTCTCGACAGGCGCAAAGGCAATAAAGAGTCCGTGGTTGCGGTTGCGTTCGCTGATGGCATCCTCGTCATAAATGGCATCCTGCGCGATGCTGACCACCTGGGAAGTCCCGGTTTTGCCCGCCATCTGATAACCGATACCTTTGGCGATGCTTGCCGCGGTCCCCCGCGGCGAATGCACGACATCTACCATGCCAGCGACCACCGCTTTCCAATCATCTTCATCAATCTCCCGCGGTGGTCGCTGCACACCGCCGACGGTGAGGTCACCCACACGATGCACCACCGATGGCACAAAACTCTCTCCCTTATTCGCCAGCATCATGGCCGCCTGGGCCAACTGCAGGGGCGTCGCCAGCATATAACCCTGACCAATGCCGGCACTGATCGTTTCACCGGGATACCACGGCTCACCCAAGGCAGTCCGCTTCCATTGGCTGTTGGGTAAAATACCGTCTTGCTCGCCGGTGGTATCGATCCCCGTTCGCTGCCCCAAGCCATAAGGCTGCAGTGCCTCTGCCATCGTATCGATCCCCATACGGTGGGCTAAATCGTAAAAATACGTATCGCAGGACTCTGCGATAGCCATATGCAAGTCCACCGTTTCGGCGTGGCCCGTCCCGCGCACTCGCAACGTCCAGTCCCGATAACGCCGATCATCGCCGGGCAGTCGATACCAACCAGGGTCAGGTATTGCCGTGTCTGGCGTAACGAAATCGCGCTCTAGCGCGCCAAGGCCAATCAGTGGCTTGATCGTTGATCCCGGCGGATATTGGCCCTGTACCGCGCGATTCAGGAGCGGCGTATCCAGCGAGCCTCTCAGCTGGGCATAATCGGAGTAGCTGATCCCTTCAACAAAAAGATTCGCGTCGTAGCTGGGATTGGAAACCATCGCCAGCACGCCGCCGGTAGCCGGATCCAACGCCACGATTGCCCCTCGTTGATCACCTAGCGCTGCCACGGCCTCGCGCTGTAAATCCAGATCCAGATACAGGCGTAGGTTCTTGCCCGGTTCGGGCGCCTGTTTTTCCAGTACGCGCAACACACGTCCGTGGGCGTTCGTTTCGATATGGTGAAATCCGGGTTTGCCGTGCAAGAGCGGCTCGTAGCGCTTTTCCACACCGACTTTGCCGATATGCAGCGTGCCTCGATAGCGCTCTGGGTCAAGTTCGTCCAGATCATCCGCGCTGACTCTTCCGACATAACCCAGAACATGGCTGAGCGCTTCACCATAGGGATAATCGCGCGTCAACTGGGCATCAACCACCACTCCCGGCATCGCATGCAGATCCACCGCTACGCTCGCGAGAGCCGTATCGTCCAGCCCGAGCTTAATCGGTACTGACTCAAAAGGGCGTCGCCGCTCCGAACGCTCCCGAAACGCCTCCAGCTCACGATCGGTGAGCGACAGACGTTCTGTCAGGGCCAGTATTAATGCCTCTGAATTCGCGCTCCGCTCTCTGACCACGCCGATCACAAAGGTGGGTTTATTCGCCGCCAGTAACCGTCCCTTGCGATCGACAATCTGCCCGCGGGTCGGCGGAATGACTTCCACCCTGATGCGGTTGCGATCCGATTGGGTGAGAAAGTCCTCATGCTGCGTAATTTGCAACGAGTAATAGCGATAAACGAGGGCCGTCAGCAGGAGGGAAATGCCCAGCAGCGCAGCGATCAGCCTGGAGCGGTTAATCATCCACTCCCGACGCGTATCTCGCAGGGCATCAAGTGGTCTGAGCATCAGTTACCCCGATGATAGGGATGGCCTGCCTTTATCGACCATGCGCGATACAGCTGCTCCGAGAGAATCACGCGCACCAACGGATGCGGCAGCGTGATGCGCCCGAAAGACCACCGCTCTTTTGCCATGCCAAGAACACTCTTGTGCAGACCGTCCGGCCCGCCGATAGCGATGCTTACCTGCTCACCCTGCATTTGCCACTGGTCAAATCGCTCGGCAATCATCTCGGTGCTGATCTCTAGGCCCGCAACGTCGAGGGCAATCAAATAATCATCGCGACTGAGGCGCGCCTGAATCGCGTCGGCTTCCTGTTCTCGGTAACGCTCCTCGGAGGAACTCCCGCGTTTCGCCGGTGGAATATCCAGCCACTCCACTGGCATTTCTCGGGGCAGACGACGCGCATATTCTTTGACCCCCTGATCTACCCATGCCGGCATTTTTTGCCCTACTGCCAGCACTCGTAGCCGCATCAGCTGTCCTGAGGTTGCGCGCTCTGCACAGACCACAGTCGCTCAAGATCGTAAAAATTTCGGGCTGCTGGTTGCATGACATGGACCACGACATCACCGAAATCCACGAGTACCCACTCACCACCTCGCTCACCTTCGACGCCCAAGGGTCGGACCCCCTGCTCTTTGGCCTTCATCAGGACGTTGTTAGCGAGAGATTTAACGTGGCGGCTTGATGTCCCACTGGCCACCACTAACCAGTCCATCACTGAACTGAGTTCCCGGACATCGAGCACCACAGGCTCTAACGCTTTGAGATCCTCAAGCGCCGTTTGTGCGAGCGAGAGCAACGCAGCGCCGTGGGGTATATCCGGGACCGAAGTTTCAGCTTTCATGTGTTGTTAAAACCAAAAAGACCATGCTGGCCAATATACTCCATTACTGTATCGGGAAGCAGAAAGCGAGGGTCACGCCCCGCACTGATCATTGCGCGAATATCAGACGACGCAATATCGAGAAGCGGCTGCTGCAAACTGATCACTCCTCCGGCAGGCCGCGACAGCAGCGCGGTCTGATCCACTTTATGATGTGCCATCCAACTGGAGACTTCGGCCGCTGGCGGCAAAGTCCCGGGACGATCCATGACCGCCAGATGAGCGAAGTCGAGTAGCCGCTGCCATTGAGACCACCGTGGCAGTGTTGCGAGGACGTCCGAACCGACGATCCACACAAGCGTGCGCTCGGCGCCGTATTCCAGACGGAGACTCTTCAAGGTGTCAATCGTGTAAGACGGCCCCGGGCGGTCCAACTCCAAGGGGTCTACCTCCAGACCCGGCACGGCGGCGACCGCCAGACGCAGCATCTCCGCGCGATGGGAGGCGCTGAGACTAGCCGAGTCTTTCAAGGGAGATTGTGCGGCGGGGATCAAATCAACGCGCTCGAGATCGAGGCAGTCGCGCACCGCCATGGCTCCGCGCAAGTGTCCGATGTGCACGGGATCAAACGCGCCGCCCAGAAAACCCACAGGACCGCCAGCGTCAGTCATGATCGCGCTCACTGGCGAATGTGGCCATCACCCTTAACGATGTATTTACGTGAGGTCAGGCCTTCCAAGCCTACCGGGCCCCTTGCGTGGAGCTTACCAGTGGAAATACCAATCTCAGCGCCGAGACCGTACTCAAAACCGTCTGCAAACCGGGTGGAAACGTTATGCATCACCGAGCCGGAATCGACCTCGCGTAAAAATCGCGATGCTGTCTCGGGGTTCTCGGTCACGATACTTTCGGTGTGGTCGGAGCCATACTGTGCGATGTGCGCCATCGCGTCGCTCACATCGTTGACCATCCTGACTGACAATATCGGGGCCAGGTACTCCGTCGACCAATCCGCCTCCGAGGCATCGATTGTGATCGCCGGGGCGACTCGGCGCGACTCCGCACAACCCCTTAGTTCGACACCCTCTGCCTGCAGCGCCATCACTAAGTCGGGCAGCATCGCCGACTGCGCCTTGGCGACCAGCAGCGTTTCCATCGTGTTGCAGGTGCCGTAACGCTGAGTCTTGGCATTGAACGCAATGCGATGGGCCTTCTCGCAGTCTGCATCACTATCGATATAGACGTGACAAATGCCGTCAAGGTGCGCCAGAACCGGCACCTTACTTTCGGCAGCGACCCGTTCAATCAGCCCTTTTCCGCCGCGTGGCACCACCAGATCGATGTATTCCGGCATGGTCAATATTGCCCCCACTGCTGCGCGATCGACGACCGGCACCACCTGCGCCACCTCGACCGGCATACCCGCTTTCGATAGCCCAGAGGCCAACGCCTCACCCAGCTTGGTATTGGAATGGATCGCTTCGGAACCGCCTCGGAGAATGACGGCGTTACCCGCCTTTAGACAAAGAGAGGCGGCCTCCACCGTGACGTTTGGCCGCGACTCGTAAATCATACCGATAACGCCCAGCGGGACACGCATGGTGCCTACGTCAATGCCTGACGGCATCCGTTGTAGATCGGTGATCACACCGATAGGATCGGGCAAGGCAGCCACCTGAGAAAGCCCCTCTTCCAGCGCGTCCAATCTTGCCGGCGTGAGTGCGAGGCGATCCATCAGGGCCGCATCCAGCCCATTGCTGCGGCCCTGCTCCAAATCAGCCTCGTTAGCCGCCAGAATGGCCTCGCGGTTGGCAGTGATCGCCTCCCGTATCGCTATCAACGCCGCATTGCGTTGCTCGCCGCTGGCACTGGCCACCGCACGGGATGCGGCGCGCGCCGCATACCCCATTTCTGCCATAGCGGTTTGAATATCCATTACCTTTCCCGTCACTGACTCGGGGGCTTACTCCTGCCCACCTTCAGCTTCTCCCGCTGACACCAACTCCTTGAGCTCGCCGGAGGTTTCCATATCGCAGACGATGTCACAGCCACCCACCAGTTCGCCATCCACCCACAATTGTGGAAACGTAGGCCAGTTGGCGTAGGTCGGCAGATTCGCGCGGATATCGGGACTACTTAACACATCCACATAGGCGAATTTTTCTCCGCAGGACATCAAGGCCTGCACGGTTTTTGCAGAAAACCCGCATTGGGGTTGGTTAGGCGAGCCCTTCATGTAGAGAATAATGCGATTCCCCTCTACCTGCTCGCGGATCGTCTCCATAATGTCCATACACTGCTCCATCGTGGCGGTCACACGCCATTGCTTGGGATTGATTGCGGCCCCTATTGTAATACGACAATGGCACTGCAAGAGAGGCCCCGCGCGTAAAACTACCGATGTGACGTATTTGACTCCGTCTGGCGCTCCGCTACTCTTGCTCCCCGCCGATATATTGGGCCCAAACACGATGCCAGACGCGACGCCTGCCATTATGCCGACCTACGGTCGCCTGCCTGTCACTTTCTCTCGAGGAGAAGGCGCGGTGCTGTACGACACGACGGATCGCGCCTATCTGGATGGCGTGTCCGGCATCGCTGTCACTAATCTGGGGCATGGACATCCCCGCGTCACCAAGGCGATCACCGATCAGGCCAAACGATTAGTGCACACTTCTAACCTGTTCCACATCGGTCTGCAGGAAGCGGTGGCAGAGCAGCTTCGCGCCATCACCGGCATGGAAAACATGTTTTTCTGCAATTCGGGTGCAGAGGCGAATGAAGCGGCGATAAAACTAGCGCGGCGCTTCGGCCACCAAAAGGGTGTCGAGACACCGAAGATTATTGTGCTTGATGGCGCCTTCCACGGCCGCACAATCGGCGCGCTGTCAGCCACGGGCAACCAGAAAATTCGCCAAGGCTTCGGGCCTCTTCTGGAGGGGTTTGTGCGAGTACCACCCAATGATCTCACCGCAATCGACGCCCTGGGCGAGACACTGAACGGCGTGGTCGCTGTGCTGGTGGAGCCCATTTTGGGAGAAGCCGGGATCCGACCACTGGATACTGATTATCTCCAAGGCCTGCGCTCGCTCTGCACAAAACATCAGTGGTTACTGATATTCGACGAGGTTCAAACGGGAAACGGACGCTGCGGTTCAGCCTATGTGTTTGAACAAATGGCGGTGGAGCCCGACGTGTTGCTCACCGCAAAGGGATTGGGCAATGGTCTGCCCATTGGAGTCTGTATGGCGAGAGGCGTCGCCGCTGAGCAACTGGGTCCCGGCGACCATGGCTCCACCTATGGCGGTAACCCACTGTGCTGCGCCGCTGCGCAGGCGGTGCTGACCACGCTCACAGAAGAGAATGTGATGTCGCAGGCTAATCACATTAGAGACGCACTGCTCACCGCTTTGCATGGTCACCTGGCGGACCCAACGCTGGTTACCGAAGTGCGGGGGCGCGGTCTTATGATAGGCATACAACCCACTACCGCGACTGATCAGATCGTGCAGCGCGGCCTCGATCGGGGATTGCTGCTCAATATCGCCGGGGGGGATACTATACGGGTGCTGCCGCCACTGGTAATGAGCTTGGAACAGGCGGGTGAAATGGGCGCAGGTATCGCGCAAATCCTCAACGAGATCGCACAGCAGGAAGACCGCGCATGACCGCGCCACGACATTTTCTGACCCTTATGGATCTCTCGCCCGATGAAGTACGCGGCCTCATTGATCGGGCGATTGAGCTCAAAAACCAGCACCGCGAAGGTGCCGCGACGCATACTCTCGACGGCAAAGTGCTGGCGATGATTTTTACCAAGGCGTCAACCCGCACCCGCGTGTCATTTGAAGCCGGTATGGCGCAGCTGGGGGGAAGCGCACTGTTTCTCTCGGGTCAGGATACGCAGCTGGGTCGAGGCGAACCGATACAAGACAGTGCCCGGGTCATTTCCTCGATGGTGGATATTGTCATGATCCGGACTTTCGCCCACGCCGATGTCGAGCAGTTTGCGACGCACTCCAGTGTGCCTGTCATCAATGGTTTGACCGACGACTATCACCCCTGCCAAATACTCGCTGATCTGCAAACCTACTTCGAAGTGCGAGGGGACATCAGCGGGCGGAAAGTTTGCTGGTTGGGCGATGGCAACAACGTCTGTCACTCCTGGATGAACGCCGCGCGACTGCTAGACTTCAAGTTAGTTATTGCCTGTCCCGAAGGGTACGACCCCGACGGAACGCTGCTAGAAGCCTGCCGCCAACATGCTCATATAGAGCGCGATCCGCTAGTGGCGGCACTCGATGCAGACCTTCTCGTAACCGATGTTTGGGCCTCTATGGGGCAGGAACAAGAGCAGGAGGAACGTGCGGCAAGCCTGCAACCCTATCAATTGAATCAAGCGTTGCTTGACCGCGCGGCGCCCGATGCGCTTTACATGCACTGCTTGCCCGCCCACAGAGGCGAGGAAATCAGCGCGGAATTGATGGATGCACCTGACACGGTGATTTGGCGGGAAGCAGAAAATCGGTTGCATGCGCAAAAAGCGCTCATGGAGCTGCTCCTCAAAACCTGATCTCAGTGAGTGGCAACCAAGCTTGTGGGTATTGCCCCATTTTGATCTTTCGGCGCAAAAAAATTTTGTCACGTCTTCATTAACCAAGACA
The DNA here is from genome assembly GCA_002683395.1 of Halieaceae bacterium. Taxonomy (GTDB): domain Bacteria; phylum Pseudomonadota; class Gammaproteobacteria; order Pseudomonadales; family Halieaceae; genus Luminiphilus. The sequence goes on from NYTG01000073.1 coordinate 28,855, forward strand.
ATGCCGTTTTCAATATAAAAGTCAGTGGCTTAGCTCTATTAACGCCCCGCCACCATCGCCTTACCCACAGATTGTCCACATAAAAGACCCAGCATCCTCTGCTTGCATTGTCGGCCAGACCCGCCTATCTTGGGGTTTCAGGAGCAGTGAACCCCTAGATATAGGTGTTGAGCCAAAAAAAGACTAGAGCTCAACGCCACCCCTTTTCCGGTAAAAAGAGAAAGCACATCACGATAATTTGGCGTTTCAGAGGCGGCCCAAAATATGCAAACAGGCAGTGAGTCAATAGAACAAGAAAATGTCGCGTCCACTCCAGCAGCGACGCTAGACAACCCTAACCCGACCCGGCTGTCGGCCACCGCGCCGGGACAGTTACGAGTGATTAAACGCAACGGCACCGTCGTGCCCTTCGAAGACAGCAAGATTACCGTTGCCATCACTAAGGCCTTCTTGGCAGTAGAAGGCGGCACGGCGGCAGCGAGCAGCCGAATTCATGAGACGGTTGCCAGCCTGACTTCACAGGTCGTGGCCACGTTCAAACGCAGAATGCCCTCGGGCGGCACGCTGCACATTGAAGATATTCAGGATCAGGTAGAGCTGGAACTAATGCGCGGGGGAGAACACAAAATCGCCCGCGATTATGTGATTTACCGGGAGGCGCGACGCCAGGAACGTGATGCCAACGTGCAGCTCTCTCCGGAGTCCCAGGCAGCGGCCAAGGGAATCAACATTGTTTATCCGGACGGAAGCAAAGCGCCACTTGATCTTGAGCGTATCGGCACGATTGTGTCCGAGGCCTGCGCCAATCTGGAGGACGTGAGTGAGTCTGCCATTATTGACGAGGCCCTGCGTAATCTTTACGACGGTGTGTCAGCCAAGGAATGCAGCACTTCGTTGGTGATCACGGCGCGGACGCTGATCGAGCAGGAGCCCAACTACAGCTACGCAGCAGCGCGGCTGCTTCTCGACGATCTGCGCGCAGAAGGCTTGGCATTTCTTGGCATCGCCGACAGCGCAACTCAGGCAGAGATGAATACGCTTTACCCGCAAGCTTTAAAGGCCTATATCCAGCGTGGCATTGAGCTGGAATTGTTGGCGCCCAACCTGGCCGAATTCGATTTGGACAGGCTGGGAGAAGCTCTGGAGGCTGATCGCGACCTGCAGTTCACCTACCTCGGCCTGCAAACACTCTACGACCGATATTTTATCCACAGTGACGAAGTGCGATTTGAGCTCCCGCAGATATTCTTTATGCGGGTTGCGATGGGGCTCTCGACACGGGAAGACGATCCCAATGCCCGAGCCATCGAGTTCTATCGTCTGCTCTCCTCGTTTGACTACATGAGCTCGACACCGACGCTATTCAACTCCGGCACACTCAGGCCGCAGCTGAGCTCCTGCTACCTGACTACCGTGCCCGATGACCTCTTCGGCATTTACGGGGCGATTCAGGACAACGCCATGCTGTCCAAGTTTGCTGGCGGACTAGGTAACGATTGGACTCCGGTGCGTGCGCTGGGTGCCTACATCAAAGGTACTAACGGCAAGAGCCAGGGCATTGTGCCTTTCCTCAAAGTCGTGAATGACACAGCCGTCGCAGTGAATCAGGGCGGCAAGCGCAAGGGAGCGGTTTGCGCTTATCTGGAAACCTGGCACATGGACATTGAGGAGTTCCTTGACCTGCGCAAGAACACCGGCGATGACCGTCGTCGCACCCACGATATGAATACCGCCAACTGGATNCCCGANTTNTTNATGAAGCGAGTCGTTGAGGATGGTGATTGGACGCTATTCTCACCCAATGACGTACCCGACCTNCACGATCTGTATGGCAAGGCGTTTGAAGAACGTTATGCGCAGTATGAGCAGATGGCCCGAGACGGTGAGCTCAAATTATATAAAACCCTCAAAGCACAGAACGTCTGGCGCAAGATGCTGGGCATGATCTTTGAGACTGGCCATCCCTGGATGACCTTCAAAGACCCCTGCAACCTCCGATCACCCCAGCAGCATTGTGGTGTCGTGCACTCCTCCAACCTGTGCACCGAGATCACACTGAATACCAATGCGGAAGAGGTTGCTGTGTGTAATCTGGGTTCAGTCAACCTGCCCCAGCATATCGAAAATGGCGAGCTAAACCTCGACAAGCTACGTGGCACGGTTCGCACCGCGATCCGCATGTTAGATAACGTAATCGATATCAACTATTACTCAGTGCCGCAGGCAGAGACCTCTAACTTCCGTCATCGGCCGATCGGTCTCGGTCTAATGGGCTTTCAGGATGCGCTATACAAGATCGATGCCTCCTATGGTTCAGAGGATGCAGTGACTTTTGCAGATCGCTCCATGGAAGCCATCAGCTACTTCGCTATTGAAGCATCGAGCGAACTTGCGACAGAACGCAGCAGTTACTCGTCTTACGAGGGCTCACTGTGGAGCCAAGGTATCTTCCCGCTGGACTCGCTGGATATTCTGGTAGCGCAGCGCGGCGAAAAATACATCAACGTCAACCGCGACAAGACCCTTGATTGGGACTCACTCAAGGCCAAGGTCGCCGCAGCGGGCATGCGCAACTCTAACGTGATGGCCATCGCGCCGACGGCGACAATTGCCAATATCACGGGAGTGTCGCAATCGATTGAACCCACATACCAGAACCTTTACGTGAAATCGAATCTTTCCGGTGAATTCACAGTAGTGAANCCCTANNTGGTNAATGANCTNAAGAGTCGGGNCTTGTGGGACAANGTCATGGTGAACGANCTGAANTACTTNGATGGCAGCGTGCAAACCATCGATCGTATCCCGGCAGATCTNAAGGCGAAATATGCCACNGCNTTTGANGTNGAACCCNGNTGGCTGGTNGACAGCGCNAGCCGNCGGCAAAAGTGGATCGATCAAGCCCAGTCGCTNAACCTNTACATCAATAACGCCAGTGGCAAAAAGCTCGATGTNACCTACCGTATGGCGTGGTTTAGCGGCCTCAAAACGACCTACTACCTGAGATCGCTGGCNGCGACNGGCACNGAGAAGTCGACCGTTGATACCGGCAACCTCAATGCGGTCTCNAANGCNACCGAANCCCCCCANCCAGCACCCGTGCCACAGGCCTGNTCGCTGGATGACCCAGACTGTGAAGCCTGCCAATAAAGGNCAGCNNTAAAAGGAGANNAAACATCATGTTGACTTGGGACGACTACAATCAGGAAGAAAGCGCNTCAGTCGCGACNGCAGCGCCNGAGCCTGCTGTTGTGGCCGCAGCNGCNGCGGCACAAAGGGNGGTTGAAACNCCTGAACCACCTGCNATNGACNCCGCCNCTGCNGANCCNTCCCCCGAGGCNATGCAAGCCGCNGAAGCNGTGATTGCCAATATGGATGCNTCNGCAGGAGTTGANGAGCTCGANATGGGCGCNTCNCGGNTTTCGGTAGACGANAAGGCCATGATNAACTGCCGNGCNGATCTCAATCAGCTCGTNCCATTCAAGTACGACTGGGCCTGGCANAAATATATCGATGGNTGTGCNAANCANTGGATGCCNCAGGAAGTCAACATGACNGCCGATGTGGCNACCTGGAAGAGCAAAGAGGGNCTNAGNGACGACGAGNGACGCATTGTGGAGCGCTCACTNGGCTACTTCTCTACGGCAGATTCTCTGGTTGCGAACAATNTGGTANTGGGAATCTATCGTCTNNTCACCAANCCGGAATGNCGGCAGTACCTGCTNCGNCAGGCGTTTGAGGAGGCCATCCATACGCACGCCTATCAATACTGCATCGAATCACTTGGCATGGACGAAGGTGAAGTCTTCAACATGTATCGTGAAGTGCCGTCGGTCGCCAAAAAAGCAGCTTGGTCAATCGGCCATACACACGAACTGTCAGACCCCAATTTTGACACCGGGTCAGTCGAGGCGGATCAGCAGCTACTGCGAAACTTAATTGGGTTTTACGCCGTGACCGAAGGCATTTTCTTCTACTGTGGCTTCACCCAAATCCTATCCATGGGCCGTCGTAATAAAATGACAGGGGTCGCTGAGCAGTTCCAGTACATTCTCCGTGACGAGTCGATGCATCTGAACTTTGGTATCGACGTCATTAATCAAATCAAGCTGGAAAATCCCCATTTATGGACTGAGCAGTTCAAAGAGGAAGTGACCCAGATGATTCTGGAAGGCACGGCGCTTGAGATTGAATATGCTCGAGACACAATGCCCCGTGGCGTACTCGGTATGAACGCAGCAATGATGGAGGAGTACCTGCATTTCATTGCCAATCGGCGCTTGACACAACTCGGCCTGTCAGAGCAGTTCCCGGGAGCGCAGAACCCCTTCCCCTGGATGTCGGAGATCATGGACCTTCGTAAAGAGAAGAATTTCTTTGAGACCCGGGTGATTGAGTACCAAACAGGAGGTGCTCTGAACTGGGACTAACCCTCTCGGCGCAACAGAGACCCCAAAGGGCGCACAGTGTGCGCCCTTTTTTTTAGCTGCAAGCGAGGCTGATTAATGGGGCGTGACGACACTTTTACTAAGCGTTAGCCGTTACACTGGCGCCCATATTTGGGTGGAGTAATAAGTGATGTCGCTTTGGAACCGTATCGATGAAGGCAGCAAGCCGCCGCTGGAGGCGCTGTGGAAAGCCATCCCGGGAGGGCTAAATGTCATCCCCGACATCGTCGCCAGAAGAGAAGCGATGTCCGCCGCTCGAGCAGGCGCACCGAAGGGTGAATTTCCTCTTCTGCGGGTGACTGAACACACTTATGCGGGTCCGGGCGGCGACTTGACGCTGCGGCTTTATTCACCCGATACCCAAGACGCTCAGGGGCCAGGACTCATCTATATCCATGGTGGCGGAATGATCATGGGCGATCTGGACAGTCAGGATGAGAACCTGCGCGAGGCGGCTACCGAGCTCAATATACCCATCGCGTCGATCGATTACCGAAAGGCCCCGGAGCACCCCTACCCTGCCGCACCGGAGGACTGCTATGCCGGGGTGTGTTGGGTCTTTGAACACGCCCCTGAACTCGGGATGGACACAGATAATATTGGCCTCATGGGCGCTTCCGCGGGCGGCGGTTTGGCCCTCGCCACCGCATTGATGCTTCGTGATCGTCTGGGGCCGTCACTGAAATACCTGCTCCCCATTTACCCCATGATTGATGATCGTCATGAGACGGCGTCCTCCCATGAAGTTGTCGACATCGGGATATGGGATCGCGCCGGCTCCATAGAAGCATGGGGTTGGTATTTGGGCGACAGCGAGCCCGACGCTTACGCTGCACCGGCGCGCGCTGAGGATCTTTCCGGGTTACCGCCAACTTACATCGACGTCGGCGATCTTGACTTGTTCCGCGATGAAGATATCGACATCGCTCAGAGGCTATCAGCGGCTGGCGTGCCCGTAGAGTTTCATCTTTGGACAGGAGCTTTTCACGCTTCAGAGTTATTCGCCCCTGACGCACCGCTCAGCCAAAGGATCTGGGCAACGCGCTACACAGCAATCAGACGACTCGCAGGCCTACCCGCCTAGCCCGCGGCGCTTTGCCTTGCGCTCCGCCCCGGATGTTTCAACCGGAAAGGGGGCCTGATAAAGTGCTCTGCCCGAGACATTTTAATGGAGCGCGTGATGCAAAAAGGGCACTGCCTGTGCGGCGAGGTTCAGTACCAATTCGACGAAACACAGGTGGGCTTCGGGCTCCACTGCCACTGTAAAGACTGTCAGCGCGTTACCGGCTCTGGAAAAGCGACCGTCATCCTGTTTCCACAGGACGCAGTCACAATTGAAGGCGAATACAAAACCTTCGCGTCACTGGGCTTCGATGGCTCTCACGTCAACCGAGGATTTTGCCCGAACTGCGGCAGCCAGATGTTCACTTTTGTTGACGAACTTCCCGGCCAAATGTTCATCAAAGCAGGCGGCATGGAAGACACCAGCTGGTTAACGGTTGAGATGACCTGTTGGACCAGCACCGCGTGTGGCTGGCTGCCACCCGACCAAAATACTGCCACTTTTGAGCGAAATCCGGGCCTTTAGCACACGCTGGGCTAATCCAGTCCAGCAGGTCTACACCCCCTTTGAGCCTCGCATCGGGATCATACCGGTGGTCCATTCCGCCTGATGCTGACGCCTGCTTTCCTCTGTTTCTGGCAGCCGTATAATTTTGAGTCCTCGAATAAGCTCTAAATACCGTCGTTATTGTTATCAACGGGAATATTCGTGCAAAAAAACAATCGTACCTGTTTGCTTCCCGTTGACGTCTATGTCAGCCTCCGTCTGTGACAAATGTTTACCACTCAGCGATACCTGATAATCAATAAAGTTTGGAGCCAAGCCATGAGACACGTCTTCCCTCATAAATCGCCAATAGCCCTCGCTATCAGCACTGTTTTACTCGGAGCAGCCAGTTCCATCACGCCTTTTGCTCAAGCGCAAGACGCCATGATTGAAGAGGTTGTGGTGACAGCGCGTAAACGGCAAGAGTCGCTGCAGGATGTGCCTGTTGCGGTTACCGCCTTGACCCCTAATCAGTTGGAACGTGGGTCAATTATGCGCACCACTGATATCGACAAGATGGTCCCCAACGTGGAACTTCATCAAACCTACATCGGCTCCGAGTCTCTTAGTGCCACTATTAGAGGAATTGGTTTCGACGATATTGAAAAATCTCTCGAGCCAACGGTGGGTGTCGCGGTAGATGGCGTCTTTATGGCCAGCAACTCGGGTGCTGTATTCGATTTGTTCGACGTCGAGTCAGTTGAAGTACTGCGGGGTCCACAGGGAACGCTGTTTGGCCGAAATACGATTGGCGGTGTCATTAACGTGACTCGCACGAAGCCGACAGGCGAGTGGGGCGTTAAGCTTCAAGGGACATTCGGTGATGAAGATATGACCGATGTGAAAGGTGTACTCAACATGCCGCTGGGCGAGCGAGGCGGCCTCAAGCTCGCTTTCAAGAATATCCAGTCAGAATCACACGTCTTCAATACNACGTTAAACGAGCGTCGCGATTTCCGAGATTCCACAACGGTNTCGGCGACGATACGATTTGACCTCACCGATGATACGTCNNTNCAGTTTACGTATGATGATTACGATCACGACACCATCGCGCCGGATAATCTGATGGTCGGTCCTTTCGGCGAGGCACAGACCGGATACCTTGCCTCACAGGCGAACGACTACAAGACCTCGCCGCAACTTCTCCCACTACAGGCCTATATGTGGGGGAATAACTCGACTCTGCAAGTCACCCACAACTGGGCGGGACACGAGTTCAAATACACCATGGGAATCATGGACTATGAGGANGAGGTGAAGGAGGCTTCGTGGGGCTCCAACACCATTTTCTTCCCGGTNAATCGCGANCAGGATTTCAAGCAGACNTCGCATGAATTGCAGGTCAGCTCTGATTCTGACGGACCTCTCAATTACGTTGCAGGCTTATATTATCTAGAAGCTGATTCGTTTATTACATCAGGGCCAATCCAGCCTTTTACGGTAAACCACGAAGCAGAAGCGACGGCATTCTACGGCGAGCTGACCTATGACTTCAGCGACCAGTGGTCCATCACGCTCGGCGCGCGCTATACCGAAGAAGATAAGCAGATGGAGTCCTATTCCTGGCCGCCCGTTGTGGGCGATGCGGATCGTATCGCAAACAATACCGATCCCAGCGTACTGCAAATGTATGCCACCCCAGAGTTCTCGGACGACAACCTGACTTATCGCGCAGTGCTTCAGAGAAGCTTTGATAGGGGCATGGTTTATGCCTCTTACTCTACGGGCTTCCGAAGCGGGGGCTTTTTCAACCGAGGATCCACACCAAACGAAGTTGAACCCTATGAATCGGAAGAAGTGGACAGTATCGAAATTGGCTTGAGAAGCAACCCGACTGAAAATACGCAGCTGAATGTGACCTACTTCACTGCCGAATACACGGATATGCAGTTGCCGCTGATTACGCCCGCGAGCTTCCCTGAGTGTGGAAAAGGCGGAGCCGAGGAAGATGCTGCGGGTATTACCTGTTCGTTCATCGCCAACGTGGGTGAAACGAGCATGGACGGCCTAGAATTAGAAGGTATCTGGATGCCAACGCCCGCTCTCACTCTGCGCGCATCGCTCGGAACACTCGATGCCAGCTACGATACCTATGACTATGCGGGCAATGATATCTCCAACGTCGCTGAGTTGCTTTATGCACCCGAACTCACCTACGCCATTGGGGCGGAGCATGTCTCGTCTATTCTGGGTGGAGAGCTCATCCTATCGGGTAACTTTAGCTACCAGGACGAAGTCTACACACAGACTCCATGGGCTATCTATGATGCAGCAACCTTCCCCAAAGTCACGATCGACTCATGGGAAAGTTTGGATGTTTCTGCGACCTACCTTAGAGATACCTCGAACGGCACCTTTAAGGTGATTGTTTATGGAACCGACGTACTTGAGGACGGCAACCGTGTTCAACGACGATATACCACCGGATCATTCACTTGGGCAGAGTTAGCGCCCCGTGCTCAGTTCGGTGTCACCATCGGTTACGAGTTCTGAGCTAAACGCTGCCATACGAAAGCCACCTACGGGTGGCTTTTTTGTGTCCCATCAGACACCCTGCCTCTGATAATCGTCACAAACGAGGAGTAACGCAATGATGCATTCTGTGGTGCTGGCGCGTCGGCCAGCCGGCAACCCTGTTGAAACGGATTTTGCCGTCATGTCAGAGTCTCTGCCCGAGATCCCGGAGGGTTGCTTTCTAACCCGCAACGACTACGTCTCACTCGATGCTGGCTTCCGCAACTGGATGAATGAAGATTCAGGAGACGAGATACTACCTGCGATGCCATTACAGGCGCCTGTGATGGGCTTAGTGCTCGCCGAGGTCCTCGAGTCGAATCATCCTGATTACGCGGTGGGCGACAAACTGATGGCGCGCTTCGCCTGGCAGACTCATAGTCTGAGCGATGGCACGGACTTTATTGCCAGATTGCCCGCTGAACTCGAGTTCAACCCCAGTGCCTACATGGGCGTCTTGGGCGACACCGGTATGTCGGCGTACTTCGGCATAACGGATATCGCGCAACTCACCAGCGAAGATACGATATTGATTAGTGGCGCCGGGGGTGCGGTGGGCAGCATTGCTGGTCAAATTGCCAAGCTCATGGGTGCGCGCGTCATCGGCATCGTTGGATCAGAAGCCAAAGCGGAGTGGATCCGAAACACATTGGGCTACGACGCCGCTGTGGTGCGATCCGACGATACTTCACTCTCTGAAGCGATACAGGACGCCTGCCCAAATGGCGTCGATGTGTTTTTTGACAACGTCGGCGGGCAAACGCTGGAGGCGGCCATCACCAACATGAATCACCGCGGCCGTCTGGTGCTGTGCGGCGCAATCTCAGGATATGGGGTCACACCACACGGACCCAACAACCTTTTTGAACTCATCACTAAAGAGCTCTCAGTCGAGGGTTTTATGACGCACTTCCGACATGAGCGCTACGACGAGGCTCGGGAGCAGCTCTCCCAGTGGTTGCGCGAGGGCGTTATTCAGTCACCTGAGCACCGCCTCGAAGGCATCGAGAATGTTGGCAAAGCCTTCGCAGATCTATTTGCAGGCGAGAACTTCGGCAAGACCATCGTCGCCTTATAGACGCGACGCCAGCGCCAC
>NYTG01000074.1 GCA_002683395.1 Halieaceae bacterium
CTAATGGTGAGGCTTATGTGACCTCTGATGTGGGGCAACATCAGATGTTCGCCGCCCAGTACTACAAGTTTGATTACCCGCGCCGTTGGATCAACTCGGGCGGATTGGGCACCATGGGCTTTGGTCTGCCAGCGGCGATGGGCATCAAGATTGCCTTACCCGAGGCGGAGGTCGCCTGCGTCACGGGTGAGGGTAGTATCCAGATGAATATTCAGGAGCTTTCNACCTGCAGCCAGTACGGTTGTCCGGTNAAGATTATCAATCTGCGCAATGACTATTTGGGCATGGTTAAGCAATGGCAAGACATGCAGTACGAGGGTCGATATTCCGAGAGTCACTACGCGGCATCATTGCCCGACTTTGTGAAGCTGGCAGAGGCTTATGGTCACGTAGGGATGGAGGTGAAGAACCAGTCCGATTTATTGCCGGCCATGCAGGAAGCCTTTGCGCTTAAAGATAAGCTGGTCTTCATGGACATTCATATCGACCCCGACGAGCACGTGTATCCAATGATGGTCGCGCCCAATGGGGCGATGAAGGACATGTGGCTCAGCAAGACGGAGCGGACCTGATATGAGGCGGATACTCTCAGTATTGTTAGAAAACGAATCCGGCGCGCTTTCNCGNGTGGTGGGGCTTTTTTCGCAGCGCGGTTACAACATNGAGTCATTGAATGTAGCGCCNACCGACGATCACTCCCTGTCGAGACTGACGGTGACCACCACGGGTGATGACCTGAAGATCGAGCAGATCACCAAACACCTCAACAANATTGTNGATGTGGTCAAGGTGGTAGATCTGACCGAGGGCGCGCANGTAGAGCGTGACACGCTGCTTGTGAAAGTGCGGGCGGTCGACGCGCAGCGCGACGAAGTGAAGCGCACCGTCGAAATCTTTCGTGGCCAGATTATCGATGTGGGTCCCATGACTTATATTGTTCAGCTGACGGGCCCTTCTGAGAAGCTTGATTCTTTNCTGCAGGCACTGGGCGAAACCGAGGTNCTGGAAGTCGTGCGCTCGGGTGTGGCCGGGATGGCGCGCGGGGAAAAGGTCCTGTCGCCCTAAGCAGCTCTTGCGGTGGCGATACAAAAAAGGGGCCTAACGGCCCCTTTTTTGTTGCGTTGAGTTGATCAGAGCAGTGGTGCAATCACCAGACTGACGATCGCCATGACATTAATCAAGATGTTCATTGACGGACCCGATGTGTCCTTGAACGGATCACCAACCGTATCGCCCACAACGGCCGCAGCATGAGTATCTGAGCCCTTGCCGCCGAGGTTGCCTTTCTCGATAAACTTTTTCGCGTTATCCCACGCGCCGCCGGCGTTAGCCATCATCAGTGCCATGAGGACGCAGCCGAGCAGTCCTCCGGCCAACAAGCCCCCTAGAGCCGTTGCGCCGAGCCCCAAGCCCACGATAATGGGCGCGAAGACGGCGATTGCCCCGGGCAAGACCATGCGTCGCAATGCGGCGGTCGTGGCGATATCAACGCACCGGGCCGTATCTGGCTCGGCATTGCCCTCAAGCAGACCCGGTATCTCTCTAAACTGGCGCCGAATCTCGTTAATCATGTCAAAGGCAGCATCACCTACCGCGGTCATGGTGATCGAGGCGATCAGGAAAGGAATGGCGCCGCCGATGAACATGCCGATCAGCACCATTGGGTCTGACAACTGCAGCGAAAAGTCAGGATGTTTGACGGTGACGGTTTCAACGAACGCCGCGATGATGGCGAGTGCGGCNAGTGCTGCTGCGCCAATAGCGAAGCCTTTTCCAATGGCTGCGGTGGTGTTGCCCACCTCATCNAGGCCGTCGGTAATGCTGCGTGTCTCTTCACCCATGCCTGCCATTTCTGCGATACCGCCCGCGTTGTCGGCGACAGGGCCATAGGCATCAATTGCCATGGTGATGCCGACGGTGGCCAACATACCCACTGCGGCAATACCCACGCCGTACAACCCAGCTAGCTGGGTTGATACGAAGATAATAGCGGCGAGAAACAGCACTGGGGCGACAACCGACTGCATGCCCACAGCAAGGCCGGTGATCATGACAGTCGCAGGGCCCGTTTCACCTGATTTAGCAATGGTACGCACGGGCTTTCCGCCGGTGTAGTACTCGGTAATCAGACCAATCGCAATGCCGCCTACGGCACCGGACACCACAGCCCACCACGTATTACGATCGATTCCCATCATGTCTGCCAAAACCCACGCCATGGCAATAAAAATAATGGGTGCCCCCAGCGTGCCGCTGCGCAGTGCGGCTTCTGGTGCCGCAGAGGAGCGCAACCGAACAATTAATATGCCCGCGACCGATGCAATCAGACCGATACTGGCTAAAGCAAGCGGGAAAGCCATCATGGCGCTCTGATTGGCAGCGGTAAATTCGTTTGTAATCACCATAGTAGAGGCGATGGCGATGCAGGCAATCATGGATCCACAATAGGATTCAAAGATGTCAGACCCCATGCCTGCGATATCACCTACGTTATCTCCGACGTTATCGGCAATCACGCCCGGGTTTCTTGGGTCGTCTTCCGGAATGCCGGCTTCGATCTTTCCCACCAGGTCCGCGCCAACATCGGCAGATTTTGTGAAAATACCGCCACCCACACGCGAGAATAGAGCGACCACTGAGCCGCCCATGCCAAATCCGTGGATCGCGTGNGCGGTGTNGGGATCGCCACCGAAGTAATAGTAGAGACCACCGAGGCCAATGAGTCCCAGAGANGCGACACANAGNCCCATGATGGAGCCCCCGTAGAACGCAATATTCAGNGCCGCNGCNGCNCCNTCTTGATTCGCTGCNACNGCAGTGCGGACNTTAGCCTTGGTGGCGGCATACATGCCGAGATANCCAGCCGTAGCGGANGACACTGCACCNGCAACNAAGGCNATAGCCGTGTTGGTGCCNAGTGGCGAGACAAAAATGCCGANNACGAGNACAGCNGCGAAGGCAAACAGCATCTTGTATTCACGGTGCATGAANACCATNGCGCCAAGGTGAATCTGGTCTGCGATGCCGCGGACCTTCTCTCCNCCCGCGTCATAGCGGGACATTATGTTGTAAATCACGAACGCAATTGCGAGGCCTACCACCCCGAGAATGGGGGGCAAAGTCAGGTCAAAGCTCATAGGATATCCTGGTGAGTAGTGTTCCAAATTAAGTGGGGGGCAAGTCTAACGACGGACTCGGTCCCTATCAATGGCATTCTGATGCGTTCACGCCCATAACTGAAGGTAAAGTTGCTCATGAGTCTTCAGTCAGNAGACGAGATCGCTTTCATGCCTGTCATGTAGCCGCGCAGCTTGGCGCCCACGACTTCTACTGAATGCGAGCGGATCTCGGCATTCACTTCGATCAACCGGCGGTTATCGACCCCATTTTCGGTTGNTACGCCTGCCCCGATNACNTCGGCNTCNAGGCTTGCAACGAAGGTTTTTAGCAGCGGGCGCGCTGCCTGATCAAACAGGTAGCACCCGTACTCNGCGGTATCAGAGATCACNACATTCATTTCATANAGCTTCTTNCGNGCGATCGTGTTGGCAATNAAGGGTGTTTCATGNAGTGACTCGTAGTAAGCAGACTCTTCGATAATGCCTGCAGANACCATAGTCTCGTAGGCGAGNTCNACGCCAGCCTTGACCATNGCGATCATCAAAATNCCCTGATCGTANTAGGTCTGTTCGTCAATCGGGTNGTCGGTAATNTNCTGCAGTTCAAACGGGGTGCCGTTGGTNTCGGNCCGCCACTTGAGCAAATTNGCATCTCCAGCCGCCCAGTCGGTCATCATGGTGCTNGAAAAATNNCCCGACATGATGTCGTCCTGATGTTTTTCGAAGAGCGGCCGCAGAACCTGCTTCATCTCTTCNGCCANATCNAAGGCTCGGATTTTGGCNGGATTCGACAGGCGGTCCATCATNTTGGTGATGCCACCNTGCTTGAGGCCTTCGGTNACNGTTTCCCAGCCGTACTGCACCAGNTTTGCGGCATANGCNGNNTCAATGCCNAGCTCCACCATGCGGTCNAAGCACAGCAGCGAACCGGTNTGTAGCATGCCGCACAGAATCGTNTGCTCACCCATGAGGTCAGATTTCACCTCNGCGATAAAGGAAGACTCCAGCACCCCGGCGCGATGCCCGCCGGTNCCGGCTGCGTANGCNTTGGCGAGTTCATGACCNTGNCCCTGCGGNTCATTCTCNAGATGCACNGCGATCAGNGTNGGCACCCCAAAGCCGCGGAGATATTCTTCCCGGACNTCGGTTCCNGGNCACTTNGGCGCCACCATAATCACCGTCAGNTCNTCGCGGANCTTCATCCCTTCCTCGACGATGTTAAAGCCNTGGGAATACGAGAGNCAGGCGCCTTGNTTCATNAGGGGCATGACCGATTCGACNACATTCGTGTGCTGCTTGTCGGGNGTCAGGTTCAGCACCATATCGGCGTCCGGAACCATNTCTTCNTAGGTNCCCACTTGAAAGCCGGCTTCGGTTGCNTTCACCCAGGACGGNCGCTTNTCGNCAATCGCNTCNTGCCGCAGCGCGTAAGTNACGTTCAATCCGCTATCTCTCAGGTTAAGGCCCTGATTGAANCCCTGTGCGCCACANCCAATGATGACCAGCTTTTTACCCGCCAGAGGCTCAACGCCCGCTTCAAACTCAGCCGGATCCATAAAACGGCACTTGCCCAATTCCTGAAGCTGGGTGCGAAGTGGAAGGGAGTTAAAATAGTTGCTCACTGACGTGTCCTCAATTGGGGCCCGGAAAAAGGGNGCGTATTGTGTCGGACATCGTGCCTCGGGTAAACGCCGCTGTTACACTTTATTGTTGTAAAGCTAAAGTGGCGAATAGGAGCAATGGGTATGTCGACACCCGATCAGACACCTGACACCGACGAACTGGAGCGTGCCGCGGAGCAAATTGAGGCGCCTCTTGCGGGCTTGGTGGGTGATTACGAAGAATCTGAGGCCGACAATGCCCCGCAAGCTAAGGGCATCTTCTTGCTGCCTAATCTACTGACCTCGGGGGCGTTATTTTGCGGGTTTTACGCGATCATCGCCGGCATGCAGGGCGATTTTTATGCCGGTGCAGTCGCCATTCTGGTGGCGATGCTGTTCGATGGCCTGGATGGGCGGGTGGCCAGAATGACGNGAACCAGCAGTGCATTTGGTGCTCAATATGACAGCCTATCGGATATGGTGAGCTTTGGCCTGGCCCCTGCGCTGCTCACCTTTAACTGGGCGCTTAAAGATTTGGGCAAGGTTGGCTGGGTGGCGGCCTTTATTTATGCGGCTTGTGCCGCGCTGCGGTTGGCGCGGTTTAACGCTCACCTGGAAAGCGACGACACAACGCATTTTACAGGCCTCGCCAGTCCTGCCGCGGCAGCCACTGCAGCGGGACTGGTATGGATGGGGCAAACCCACGGTTGGACCGGGCCGGCCCTGGACTGGGTGCATGCATTGCTGCTGACAGCGCTCGGGTTCCTAATGATCTCTCGCTTTCCTTATTCGAGTTTCAAGTCGATTAGCTTTGATCGGCGCGTACCTTTCGTCAGAATGTTATTAGTTGTGGCGGTACTCGGGCTGATCGCACTGGACCCCCCGCTCGCAATCTGGGGTATGTCGGTGGTCTATGCGCTAGCGGGCCCCCTGCAGTACCTTCGCAATATGGACCAGACGAGCCAGGAGGGCGCGACGCATCATGACAAAACGGATTTACATTGACCCGAGCATCGCCTCTTCGGACATCACGCCCGAATCGGTCTTCCTAAACCGTCGCGCTTTCATCAAGGCCTCGTCGGGTACTGCCGCCTCGGCACTGTGTCTCTCAACGGCGTTATCGAGTGCTGGGGAGCCGTCGAAGCTGATCTACAAGGCTGCCCCCGACGAGTCTTTGCGGGTTGAGCAGACACCATATGACGCGATAACCACCTACAATAACTTCTACGAATTTGGCACTGACAAGTCTGACCCGGCGCGACATGCCGACTCAATGACCACTGACCCCTGGACCATCAAGGTGGGAGGTTTGGTCGATAAGCCGGGTGAATTACACCTTGAGGACCTGATGTCGGGGTTTGATCTGGAGGAGCGGATTTACCGTTTCCGCTGCGTCGAGGCGTGGTCGATGGTGGTGCCATGGATTGGTTTTCCGCTGTCGGCGCTGCTCGAGCGTTTTGCGCCCAGAGCGGAAGGGCGGTTTGTTGAGTTCAAAACACTCTATCGACGCAGCGAAATGCGCGGGACACGTTCCTTTACCAGCGTTATTGACTGGCCTTACCGAGAGGGTCTGCGCCTCGATGAGGCCATGCACCCCCTTACGCTGATGGCGGTGGGGCTTTACGGTAAAACACTGCCTAACCAGAACGGGGCGCCCCTGCGCTTGGTGGTGCCCTGGAAGTATGGTTTTAAAAGCATTAAGTCCATTGTTGAAATCAATGTGACCGCAGAGCAGCCTGAGACCAGCTGGCAGACGCTTCAGCCCAGTGAATATGGCTTTTATGCCAATGTGAACCCCGAGGTGGATCACCCCCGGTGGTCGCAGCGATTTGAGCGCAAGCTGCCATCGTCTATTTTCAAGCCGAATCGGGTCCCCACATTGCCATTCAATGGCTACCAGGAGCAGGTCGCGGGCCTCTATGAGGGCATGGATCTGAGGCAGTTTTACTGAGTCTGTGTGCCAACTGGCTTTCACCCCAGGGATTGAGCGCCCATGCAGCATAAAGCCACGCTTCCGCCTTGGTGCCTAACAGGGCTGGTGATGGGCGCCTGCAGCCTCCCGCTGGTGTTGTTGGCGACGCAGCTCGCGAGAGGTCAGCTGGGTCCAGACCCTGCTGAGCGGCTTATGCAGGATACGGGGGAGTGGGCATTGCGGGGGCTGGCGCTGGTATTGCTTGCCTCGCCGCTGGCGCGCGCAGGCTGGCGGGGCGTGTTCCGTTACCGCCGGATACTGGGCGTGACGGTATTCCTCTATGTCAGCGTGCACTTGCTGCTCTTCGCACAGGTCTATGTCGGGTGGAGTGGAGCGCTGCTGATTGAAGAGCTCAAGGAGCGCCCATATGTGCTGGTGGGTTTTTCTGCTTGGCTCTCTCTGTTGCCATTAGCCCTGACGTCCACTGACAAAGCGAGGCGTCGGCTGGGTAGGCACTGGCGCCCGCTGCACCGATTGATTTATCCAGCGACGCTCCTCGCTTGGCTACACCTCTTTTGGCTCGCGCGATCCGACGTCGGGGAGGCGGTGGTTTACGGATTGATCTTTGCGGCCTTGCTCGGATGGCGGCTTCGCCGATACCGTCAGCGGGCGCGCTGACTTCTACCAGACACGCCGGCGATCTGAAAGGGCCGGTTGATTGAGGATATGAACGCCTTGCGAGCGGAGACCGCGGTTGTTAGTCTCTCTCTCCCGCGCGAGAATCTCCATTGATTTTCTGCCGTGGTGAAGGCCTCAAAAACTTTTTTCAAAAAAGGCTTGCACGGGGTCAGCCGGTACGTATAATGCGCGACCTCGGCGGGGGTAACCCCCTCGGCCGGAAACCTGCCCGAGCGGCAGGTTTGTTGCTTAACAATCAGATAAAGACAGATGTGTGGGCACTTGTTGGGATGGTTTTCACGAACCATTC
>NYTG01000075.1 GCA_002683395.1 Halieaceae bacterium
ATTTGAACCTCCGACCCCTTCCTCCCGAAGGAAGTGCGCTACCAGGCTGCGCCACACACCGTAGTGATCAGGGTACCAAAACGTGAAATGCTGGCCAAGATTCTTGCCTTGGCGTCAGTAAATCTCGGCCCACTGAGCAATGCCCTGACTCAGCAAGCTAAAGCCAGCCACCACCACGATCAGCAGAAAGATCAGGAATAGCGGTTTGAACGGCTTGCGTTCGACCGCATTCACGCCCCGCGCCAAAAAAGCATTCACCTTCGCTTGGTCAGTGTCTGAAAGTTTTTGCGGCGCTTCGATGCCTGATTGTGGGTCGCTTTCCTGCACGGCAAGTCATTCTTGTTGAGGCGAGCCTGCACTCTATCGCTTAGGGCCGACAGGACCAAGCCCCGCAAAGGGATGTTCGAGAAGCGCCCGCATTGGCCAGCTGGGATGTTCTCGCAAACTCCGCGAGTCAGCATACTGACCGTTACCGCACTTTTTCCCCCGCCCTTGAGCGATTTTGGTTTCAGCGGACTCAGGGTATTGAGCGGGGTTAACACACCCAAGATTAATGTGTCTGGAGCAGGGAAATGGATGTCAGCCATTAGCTTAAGCCGCCTTCACCGGGGTGTTAGCCGCCTAGTTCATTGGCTCGCCCCAGCCGAATGCCTGCTCTGCATGGCACCACATAGCAACACTCGCGCCATCTGTGCGAATTGCGAGGCCGGACTGAGCCGCAACACTCACTCCTGTCATCGCTGCGCGCTTCCGCACTTACCTAGCGCACTTTGCCGTGATTGCAGATACGCCCTCCCTCATTTTGAAACAACCCATGCCCCCTATCTGATGCGCACCGGCATCAGAGACCTGATTCATCAGTGGAAGTTTCAGAACCGACCTCACTTGAGTACGCTGCTCGCGTCTTTATTTGTCGAGGCAACATTTGGCGAGGCAACTCGGTTGAGCACGACTGGATTGGGGTATAGCGCCTCAGCAGGGCCCACGGTACTGGTGCCAATCCCTACTCAGTGGCGCCGGCAAGTGCAGCGAGGTTTTGACCACACCTGGGTGCTGGCACACGCGCTCAAATCTCAACATTACCCCTCCCTTATGGTCCGGCCTTGGCTGCGAAACCGCGGCCCCCGAAAAGCGCAGCATCTGCTTGATCGGGCGACCCGCTGGCAAGACGCCACTGATCGATTTACCGCCGACTCCAAACTAGCCGGTCACCGCGTGATTCTCGTCGACGATGTCATGACCACCGGCGCCACCGCCCGCGCCGCCGCGCGGGTCTGCCGAGAGGCAGGGGCAGAGTCAGTGGAGGTATGGTGTCTTGCCAGAACCCCCGCCCCCATCACCGCGCGGTAACATAGGGTCTTTAGTTAAGGGGGTGTCGAATGACCCATCCTTATGAGGGGCTAACCCCAGACTGCGTGGTCGACTGTGTCGAGGCCATTGGCTTACAGAGCGATCTGAGATTGCTCGCGCTCAATAGCTACGAGAACCGCGTGTACCAGGTGGGGCTGGAAGATGCCGATCCGGTGATCGTCAAGTTCTATCGGCCGGAGCGCTGGACCCGTGCTCAGATTCTGGAAGAACACGCCTTTGCGCAGGAGCTNGTCGATAACGGTCTCTCGGTCGTGGCGCCGATACCCATTAACGGCGACACCCTCCATGAGGCAGANGGCTTTCTGATCGCAGCCTTTTTGCGTCGCGGGGGCCATGCTCCAGAGCTCGATAACTTCGACCACCTGCTGGGTCTTGGGCGCACACTCGGCCGCATGCATGGCGTNGGTAGAGCGGCTCCCTTCACGCAGCGTATCGACTACACCCTGGAACGCTGGTTGATCGAACCCATGGCCTACCTGAGCGAGGCATGGGTGCCGGCCGAGCTGNGCCCCGCGTGGGACAGCCTCGCTAAAGATTTAATCGATCGCGCCACCCGCCTGATGTCTGACTACACGCCTAAAGAAGGNCTCCGGGTGCATGGCGACTGTCACGTAGGCAACATTCTCTGGCGCGACGACACACCCCATTTTGTCGATCTTGATGACTGCGTGACCGGTCCCGCGATTCAGGATTTATGGATGTTTCTGTCAGGTGATCGATCACAGAGAGAGCGGCAACTCGCAGAACTGATTGGCGGTTACGAGGAATTTCATGACTTTGACCCCAAAGAAATCAAATGGATTGAAGCGTTGCGAACCGCAAGAATGGTTTACTACAGCGCCTGGCTCGCGCGGCGCTGGGACGATCCGGCCTTTCGCATCGCATTTCCCTGGTTTGGCCGGGAGCGATATTGGGCAGATCAGATTCTTGCGCTGCGTGAACAGCTCGCGCTACTGGAAGAAGAACCGCTCCGGCTCTTATAACCGCACACCCACGCTGATCTAACCGCCACGGCGAGCCGCGGGGTAAATCAGCGTCCACACCCAGAACCAGAAGCGATTCTTAGACAAGACATACCGATCAAGGTCCTTGAACTGTTGCGCGGTCTTGTCGGGATCCGCATACAGGTCGATCCGCGTATATCGCGGGGTCTCAGGGTCGAGAGTTTTCACCACCCGCGCCGGATTGCCGGCCACCACCACATTAGCCGGCACGTCACTGGTTACAACTGATCTNGCGGCCACCACGCTGTTGTCACCAATGGTGACGCCCTTGAGAATCGTCGCGTGATCACCCACCCAGACGTTGTTACCGAGATGCACCGGGGTAGGTTCGGCCGCCCGGTCGATGCGATCGTACAATCCGTGCCAATCCGAGTCGGTAATATAAGCACCGTTGGCGAGCATGCAGCCGTCGCCCAGCACAATTTCGTCACTAGCACTGATGCGAGACCCCGGGCTCATCAAGCACGCATCACCAATAGTGATACCTCCTTGTTCAGCTTGCCTGCCCCAAACACCAATCTGTACCCGCTGGCTGGAAGTGTTGATCGCGGTAAAGGAATGTCCAATCGTGATGTTAGGCCCCGAGATATCGACGTACCAAGGAGACATAATCGTGGCGTGTGAACCGAGGTGCGCACATCGCGGTCGCACAAACCAGTGAGTCCATGTTGCGCGGAAAGCGAGGTAACTTTGTTTAACCCAAAAAGGGCGAAGATCTTCGCGCATGGCTTTGTTTTTTGACCAGACCGTGACGGGATGCGCGGTATGATGGCAAGGTGACTGCCACACCGCAAACAGATCCGCACGATGATGCGCCACTTGTTGTGACCAGCGACCAGCAGGGCCCGCACATTGGTCTGGCTAAAATTGTCCAACACCATCTGCAGCACCCCTGGCAAAAACCCTGCCCGCCTCATACCCGGGCTGCCTTCGACCAGCTATTGGATCGGTGTGACAGCGATCCACGGCCGCTCATACTCGATTCCTTCTGCGGGACCGGAATGAGCACCGCACTGCTGGCCGCGCGGCACCCCGATGCTTTGGTCGTGGGTGTGGATCAATCTGCCCACCGGCTCGCCAAACATCAGCCCACCGCGCTCAATAACTACCTGCTTTTGCGCGCCGAAGCCGAACCTTTTTGGTATTGCCTCGCAGCGGCAGGCCTCACTCTGGTCAGCCACTTCATGCTCTACCCCAATCCATGGCCCAAAGCGTCCCAGCTTAAAAGACGGGTCCACGGCCATGGCGCTTTTCCGGTTCTTGCAAAGCTTGGCGGCACCCTCGAAATGCGCACTAACTGGGGCATATTCGCGGAAGAATTTACTCAGGCCGCCCAACTAATTGGGCTCGCAGGCAGCGCTAAGGCCTTCACCCCCGATACGCCGATCACGCTTTTTGAGCGCAAATACCGGCAACGTGGCCATACGCTATGGCGATTCGAGGGTAAATGCTCCAACTAGCTAACGCTCAGCGACTGGGCTAATCTTCTGCTCCCTACAGAAAGGGGCTTTGGGTGACGGAGTAGGAAACGATGACCGCTACGCAGCACGATGGCATCAAGCAAATGCAAAATGGCGACCCGATTTGGGAGCGAATCCGCTCGGAAACCCATAAGGTCGCGGCGGCAGAGCCGATTCTGGCGAGCTTTTTGCACGCAACCATCCTCAATCATGAGGAGCTCGAATGCGCGCTGAGTTTTCATTTGGCGAATTTACTCGATAATCCCTCTGCCCCCGCCATGATGTTACGGGAAGTGATTCTCGAGGCGCTGCGGGATGACGGCACTATTCGCGGCGCGATTCGCGATGATCTGAATGCCATCCTCGATCGCGACTCGGCGTGTCAAGAGTTGTATATCCCTTTCCTATACTTCAAAGGGTTTCAGGCGCTACAAATTCATCGTATTGGCCATTGGTTGTGGGAACACAACCGTCAACCCCTCGCGCTCTTTCTGCAAAGTCAGATGTCGCGACAGTTTGGCATCGACATCCATCCTGCGGCACGCTTCGGGCACGGAATCATGCTCGACCACGCCAGCGGGCTGGTGGTGGGTGAGACCGCAGTCGTCGGAAATCGGGTGTCGATTTTGCAGTCGGTCACGCTCGGCGGCACGGGGAAGGAAGACGGCGACCGGCATCCGAAGATTGCCGATGGCGTCTTGATTAGCGCTGGAGCCAAAATTCTCGGCAATATCCATGTAGGAGAAGGTGCAAAAGTGGGTGCCGGCTCAGTGGTTCTTCAGGATGTCCCCGCGCATACCACGGTCGCGGGCGTGCCGGCGAAAGTGGTGGGCAAGCCTACCTCCAAATCACCCGCGCTCGATATGGACCACGCTATCCCTGAATCTCAGTGGTAAGCGGGAGACAGCTCCACAACCGCGTCCACCATCGCCGCCACATGCTCCGGATCGATCCCGGGCGTGACGCCATGCCCCAGATTGAAGACGTGACCGGTACCCTCTCCGAATGATCCGAGGATCTGATCTACCTCTGAGCGGATCCGCTCCGGTGAGGCATTGAGCAAAGTGGGGTCCATGTTGCCCTGCAGGCAGACCTTGTCTCCCACTCGCAACCGGGCTTCGCCAATGTCAGTGGTCCAGTCCAGTCCTACCGCATCAGCGCCGCACTCGGCGATGGCCTCCAGCCACTGACCGCCGCCCTTCGTGAAGACAATAACCGGAACTCTGCGGCCGTCGGCTTCTCTCGGTAACTGATCGATAATCTCAGTCATATAGCGCAGCGAGAATTCCCGATAAGCGGCATGGCTTAGGGAGCCTCCCCACGTGTCGAAGATTTGCAGCGCCTGAGCGCCACTGCGCACCTGTTCCGAGAGGTACACCGCGACCGATTTGGCCAGCTTGGAGAGCAGCTGATGCATGACCTCAGGCTCGTTAAAGGCCAGTGATTTGACCTTTGCAAAGTCTTTACTGGAGCCCCCTTCGACCATGTAGGTCGCGAGCGTCCAGGGACTGCCCGCGAAACCAATCAGAGGCACGCTACCTTTCAGCTCCTTCCGAATCAGCGCCACCGCATCCATTACGTAGCCTAATTCGTTAGCTGCTCGGTCGGGGTCGAGCGCTGCGACCTCAGCGGCTGAAGAAATCGGGCGCTCAAAGCGCGGGCCTTCACCCTCTGAAAAGTACAGGCCGAGCCCCAATGCGTCTGGCACCGTGAGAATATCGGAGAACAAGATGGCGGCGTCCATGGCATAACGCCTGAGCGGCTGAAGCGTGACCTCGCAGGCAAGCTCCGGGTTCGTGCACAGCGCCATAAAGCTACCGGCTTCGGCGCGGGTCGCGCGATACTCGGGTAGATAACGCCCTGCCTGACGCATCATCCACAGGGGGGTTCGGTCCACTGGCTCGCGCATCAGCGCGCGCAGGAACCGGTCATTTTCCAAGCTGACCATGCTATCGACTCTCTTTTGACTATTTTACTTTGAGTTGTCTTTTTTTGTTTGTCTTGCTTTTGTTATTTTCGCTTTGCGAATATCACCCTGCGCCGGTAGCTCGCGAAACCGGCGCACTGGAGTCTACCGCCAGATCCAGGGTCAGTTCGACCCCACGCCCTCATACGCCGAGGTAATCCAACATCCCCTCAGCCGCCTCGCGGCCTTCCCAAATGGCGGTAACGACCAAATCCGACCCCCGCACCATATCACCTCCCGCAAAAATCTTCGGGTTGGCGGTCTGGAACTTGAAGGTCTGATGTTCAGGTGCGATCACGCCATCCCAGTCATTACAGGCGACACCCGCTTCGGCAAACCAATCTGCAGGGCTGGGCTGAAAGCCAAAGGCCATGATGATGGCATCGGCCTCAATCACCACCTCGCTACCAGCAACGGGCTCGGGGCGCCGCCGCCCATCCGGCCCCGGCTCGCTGAGCTGAGTCTCGACGACCTTGACACCAATCGCCTCACCAAAATAATCCATCACTTCAATCGGCTGTCGGTTGTATAAAAACTGCACGCCCTCTTCTTTTGCATTAGCGACTTCGCGACGTGAGCCGGGCATGTTCTCTTCGTCCCGGCGATACACGCAATAGACACGATCCGCTTGCTGACGCACGGCCGTGCGCACACAGTCCATCGCAGTATCTCCGCCTCCGAGCACCACAACCGTCTTTTCCTTCAGATCGATAAATTCCTCAGGATTGCGCGGGTAATCCATCTTCTCGTTCACGTTGGCAATCAGGTAATCGAGGGCTTTATGGACACCGGGCAGGTCCTCTCCGGGGAAGCCACCTTCCATCGCTTTGTAGGTACCCATGCCCAGAAAAACCGCATCGTAGTCCGCTAACAATTGCTCAATGCTCATGTCACGGCCGATTTCGGTATTGAGCTGGAACTCGATACCCATACCTTCAAAGACCTCGCGGCGGCGCTCCATCACCTGCTTTTCGAGCTTGAACTGGGGGATTCCAAAAGTTAACAGTCCACCGATTTCGGGGTAGCGGTCGAATACCACGGCTTTCACGCCGTTGCGCGTTAGGACATCGGCGCACCCTAGGCCCGCTGGCCCGGCGCCGATAATAGCGACCTTTTTATCAGTCGGAATCACATCTGATAAATCCGGACGCCAGCCCATAGCCAGTGCGGTATCCGTAATGTACTTCTCAGAGTTGCCGATAGTCACCGCACCAAAACCGTCATTGAGCGTGCAAGCGCCCTCACAGAGACGATCCTGCGGACACACCCGACCACAGACCTCTGGAAGCGTGTTGGTCTGATGGCTCAACTCGGCCGCCTCAAACAAATTCCCCTCAGCCAGAAGCTTGAGCCAGTTGGGAATAAAGTTGTGCACGGGGCACTTCCATTCACAGTAAGGGTTGCCACACTCGAGGCAACGATGAGACTGCTCCGCCGCCTGCACCTGCGTGAAGGGATCGTAAATCTCCACAAACGCCTCGGTGCGCGTATCCATGTCTTTCTTGCCCGGATCCTTTCGATCGACGTCAAGAAACTGAAACGGATTGGCCAGTCGTGTGCTCATACTCCTATGTGCCTCAGTCCGTATCCCGCAATCGCGAGAGCAATTG
>NYTG01000076.1 GCA_002683395.1 Halieaceae bacterium
CTGTGGCGGATCGCGGCTAATGGGGCGGCGGATGGTATTTCGATCGAGCAGACCATGCTGGAGATTGTTGCGGCGAATCCTACGGCGTTTGAGCGTGGCAACATCAACGGTCTGAAATCAGGTTACGTGCTGCACATCCCGAGTGCGGAGGCTATTCAAATCGCGCCTGCTGACGCGCTTACCGAGGTGGCGCTCCAACATGAAGAATGGGCCCGGGGCAAGACGCCAGCCGGACAGGGGCTCAGGTTGGTTGCCGATACGGAATCTGAGTCGGAACCCGCGCTGACATCCCTACAAGACGGCGGAGCGCGCGATTCGTCGCCGATGCCTAGCGAGGTGCCGAGTATTGCAGGTGAGGTGTTAGAGGATAGCTTGCCGGCGGATGCTTCGCCCGAAATGGTGGTGCCAGGGCTTGAGGCGCTCATGGCAACGGTTAATCGGCTGCAAGCCAATGTTCAGGGTCTACAAGCGAGACTCGCTGAGCAGGATGTGGAATTGGCCGAGCTGCGCAGGGCTTTGGCAGAAAAAGAGGCGGAGATGGCCCCCGCGGCGGTAACAATCGAACGCAGTACTCCCTCAGCGACGAGTCCGCCGTCAGATTCTTTGCCCATTTGGCCTGTCGTGGCCGGACTAGCGGTGCTTCTGGCTGGGACCGGGTTACTGATAGGGCGACGGCGGCTCGCAGGGCGTCAGGCGCTAGTCGGTGACCTCGCCGATGGCGAGCTGGAGAGGCGGCTCGACGAGCGAGTTGAGGCAGGAGGCGTGTCTCGACTCACTGACCCTCAAATCATGGCCTCGAAAGCCGTTGAGGAAGCGGAGATCTATATTGCGTATGGCCGCACCGATCAGGCGGTTGAGGTCCTTGAATCGGCTATGAGTCAGGGCCTGCACTCGCCCGCTATGAATATGAGTCTGCTTGAATGCTACGTTGAGCGAGAGCAATTTGCCGAGGCAGCGTCGGTTCTGAATCAGCTTGAATCCGGAGAAGATCTCGAGCTGTTGGAGCGGGCGCGCCAAATAGTGCTTGAGGCGGGCATCGCCTCAGATTCGGGTGCTGCTGGCGCCAACGCCGATAGCGTCAGCCAGGCGGTGCCCGAGTCTGACCAGGCATCGGTATTGAGCGAATTCTCGTTTTCCACAGATCCAGCATTTGATCGGGGGTCAGAGCCCGCTCCTCTAGCGAACGCTACTGATGACCAACCGCTTGAGCCGGACGAGCAGGATGTCGGTCCGGTCCGGTCCGAGGAAAATCGAGATGACGACGAGTCATACCCGGCGCCAGCTGGGGGCGTGGCGGCCCCTGACCCTTCCGGGCTGTCGCTGATGCCGTTGGATTTGGGGCCGGATGACGCAGGGGAGCCTGCGGTTGAGGCGCTGGAGAGTAACGCGTCCATATATGGTGCAGAAACGGACCCTATCGACAGTAAGTTGGATCTCGCGCGAGCCTACATTGACATGGGTGATGATGAGGGCGCCCAGCCGGTTTTGATGGAGGTCATTAAGGAAGGTGGGTTGGCGCAGCAGGCTGAGGCGCGTGAGTTATTACTCCGCCTTGAGACGTCGTAAACCATTGAAGTTCTCTGACACTCCCCTCACTGCTGGAACCCGCGTGGCCGCGCGTATCGAATACCACGGTGGTCGGTATCATGGTTGGCAGGCACAGCCCCATCTTGATGTGCCAACCGTGCAGGAGTCGCTAGAGCAGGCGTTAAGAGCGGTCTCTGGGCTGCCAGTGAGGACAGCCTGTGCAGGACGAACGGACACGGGCGTTCATGGGTTCTGCCAGATTGTCCATTTCGACGATCCCGTGGGCCGAAGTATTAAAGCCTGGGTCATGGGCACGAACCGACATTTATCCCCAGATATCAGAGTTCACTGGGCCCAAGCGGTGAGTGAGGCGTTTCACGCACGTTACAGCGCGACGGCTCGGCGTTATCGCTACGTGATCTGTAATACGCCCACCAAGCCAGCCCTCCTGGGCGAGCTGGTCACATGGTATCGCCAACCGCTCAACATTGAGTTGATGAATGAAGCGGCAGTGTTTTTGCTCGGAGAGCAGGACTTTAGTGCTTTTCGAGCGGCTTCCTGTCAGGCGTCTACACCAAACCGGTGCGTGACCGGCTGTTCGGTGATTCGACGGGGGGACTACGTCATCGTAGATATCACCGCTAACGCTTTTCTCCATCATATGGTGAGAAATATCGCGGGGTCATTGATGACTGTGGGCTCTCAGGCCCGTTCCGTGACGTGGTTTGAAGAGGTGCTCAATCAGAGAGATCGTAGTCTCGCTGCCGAGACTGCGCCTCCCGAGGGCCTGTATCTCGTCGCCGTGACTTATCCTGATGAGTTCTCTTTACCGGCGGTTCCAGAGGGTCCGATGTTGCTGGAAGGGCAACTCTAGCGTCCTCGAAACTGCTAGAATATGCGTTTACTTTCGAGGGCTCACAGTGCGCATCAAGATCTGCGGCATCACGAGGCCTGCCGATGCAGAGCAGGCGCTGGGCCTCGGAGCGGACGCTGTAGGGTGTGTATTCCACTCGGGCAGTGCGCGCGCCGTCAGTACGGGGGTGGCCAGGGATATCAGCAGTGCTGCGGCGGGATCGGGCACATTGGTCGGACTGTTTGTGGACCCCACTGCGGAGCAGGTAGAGGCGGTGCTCGAGAGCGTGCCTCTGGACGTGTTGCAGTTTCACGGTACTGAGAACCCCGAATTCTGCGGTCAGTTTGCCCGTCCCTATATTAAGGCGGTGGCGATGACGGCAGATGTAGATTTGGCGGCGGTGAGCCAGCGGTATGCGACTGCCGAAGCATTGCTGCTGGATAGCGCGCACGATGGACAGTTCGGCGGCACGGGCAAGCGATTTGATTGGAGCTGGGCTGATCACGCGGTTTCAAAGCGGACCATTCTGGCGGGGGGCTTAAACCCCGATAATGTCAGCGCGGCGATAGAACAAGTGGGTCCCTCTGCGGTAGATGTAAGTAGCGGCGTGGAGAGAGAAAAGGGGTTAAAGGATCCGGCCAAAATGCGGGCGTTTATCGAGGCTGCAAAGTGGGCGATGAGTGAAAATTAAGTATGACGAGTGAAATGACACCTAACTTGTATGCATCGGTGCCAGACGCCGACGGACGGTTCGGCCGTTTCGGTGGGAAGTTTGTCGCCGAGACTTTGATGTCCGCGCTGGCTGACCTGGAGCAGCTGTATTGTGACCTTAAAGATGACCCCGCGTTCCAGAGAGAATTTGATCTGGATCTTGCCCACTACGTCGGGCGTCCATCGCCGCTTTATGAGGCGGCGCGGTTGTCTGACGATATCGGTGGTGCGCGAATTTTTTTGAAGCGCGAGGACTTGAATCATACCGGTGCCCACAAGGTCAACAATACGATCGGGCAAGCGCTTCTCGCGAAGCACATGGGCAAGAAAAGAGTCATTGCCGAGACGGGCGCCGGTCAGCACGGAGTGGCGAGCGCGACGGTAGCAGCGCGTCTGGGACTTGAGTGTCAGGTTTTTATGGGTGAGGAAGACATCCGGCGACAGGCGCTGAATGTCTATCGGATGAAGTTGCTGGGCGCTGAGGTGATCTCGGTTACCTCGGGTTCGCGCACGCTAAAGGATGCTTTGAATGAGGCGATGAGGGATTGGGTTAGTCACGTCGACAACACGTTTTATATTATTGGCACGGTGGCAGGCCCTCATCCATACCCCATGTTGGTTCGCGATTTTCAGAGCGTGATCGGCAGGGAGGCGCGGGCGCAAAGTTTGGCTCAAGTCGGCAGGTTGCCGGATGCCTTAGTCGCTTGCGTCGGTGGTGGCTCCAACGCCATAGGCCTGTTCCACCCTTTCCTGCAGGATGACAGCGTGGCGATGTATGGCGTCGAGGCNGGCGGTAAAGGGCTTGAGACCGGTCAGCATGCAGCNCCGCTGTCGGTAGGAAGCCCCGGCGTATTGCACGGGAATCGCACTTACCTAATGCAAAATGAGGATGGCCAGATACTCGATACTCACTCGGTATCGGCCGGCCTAGACTATCCGGGCGTNGGCCCGGAGCACGCTTGGCTCAAGGATATCGGTCGCGTGCAGTATGTGGCGGCCAACGACGANGAAGCGCTGTCGGCATTCCATCGCCTCACGCGGGTCGAGGGCATCATACCTGCCTTGGAGACGGCTCACGCGATGGCTTATGCTGAAAAGCTCGCAGCCACCATGTCTCCTGAGCAGCACATCATCGTTAATCTCTCGGGCCGCGGAGACAAGGACATTCTNACCGTNGCCGCCATTGACGGGATCGAGGTCTGAGGCCTGAAATGAGTCGTCTGAGCCATACTTTTGCTGAGCTTCGTTCACGGNGTCGAAAGGGCCTNGTGCCTTATGTGGTCGCTGGTGACCCGAGCCCGGAGGGCACCGTCACCCTGCTTCACGCTCTAGTGGCNGCGGGGGCGGATGTGCTGGAAGTCGGTGTGCCGTTTTCGGATCCTATGTCCGAGGGTCCTGTTATCCAAAAAGGACACGAGCGGGCGCTCGCCAGGGGCATGAGCCTCCAACGCGTACTCGACATGGTGAGCGTCTTCCGGCAGGACGATGATAAGACACCGATTGTGATGATGGGTTATGCCAACCCCATTGAGCGCTTCGGTTATGAGCGTTTCGCATCGGCTTGTGCCAAGGCTGGGGTAGATGCTCTGATTACCGTGGATCTTCCTCCAGAAGAGGTCGATGAGATTGATGGCGCGTTGCTGGCGGTCGGATTGGACAACATTTTTCTGATTTCCCCGACCACGCCAGAGGCCCGTATNCAAACCATTGTGGAGAGGGCGCGGGGCTTTATTTATTGTGTGGCGGTCAAAGGCGTCACGGGGTCAGGGCAACTCAATGCTGACGAGGTCTCCCGCAGCGTCGCGCTGATCCGCGAGAAAACCGATCTGCCCATTGCCGTGGGCTTTGGTATTAAGGACGCTGAGAGTGCTCGCGCCATTGCCGCATCGGCTGATGCCGTGGTCGTGGGCAGCGCTTTAATTGCCGAAATGGACAAAAANGCGCAGTCTGACGAGGATTTACAGGAGATCCAGATACACGACGCGGCGGTACAATTGCTTCAAAGTATGCGTGCGGGTGTGGACTCTTCACCTTCCTAGCAAAACGCTACCCTCGTATACTCAGTCGCTTTCCACATTGGAGAATCCAATGAGTTGGATTGATAAAATCCTACCGTCCGGGGTCAATAAAGACGAAAGCGCGAATCGCACGAGCGTGCCGGAAGGGTTGTGGAAGAAGTGCGTGAAGTGTGAAGCCATTCTTTACAAGCCGGACCTAGAACGTAANGCCGAGGTTTGCCCTAAGTGNGACCATCACATGCGGATTGGTGCGCGCCGCCGACTGGAGCTCTGCCTNGACAGAGGCCCGACGGAATTGTTCGCTGATTTAGAGCCCGTTGATCACCTCAAGTTCAAAGACAAACGTAAATACCGCGACCGGCTGACCGCTGCGCAGCGCAGTACGGGAGAGAAGGACGCCTTGATCGCAATGCGCGGCGCTATTTTAGGTGTTGAGNCTGTCGCTGTGGCCTTTGAATTCGATTTTCATGGNGGCTCNATGGGTTATGCGGTGGGGGAGAAATTTAGTCGCGCGGCGACGGTGGCACTTGANGAGCANCTNCCGCTGATTTGCTTTTCTGCGTCGGGTGGCGCGCGTATGCAGGAGGCCTTGATCTCCNTGATGCAGATGGCNAAGACGTCAGCGGTGATAGAGCGNTTAAAGGGGCAGGGCACGCCNTANATCTCTGTTCTGACCGATCCAATCTATGGTGGCGTATCCGCCTCGCTCGCGCTGCTGGGTGATATTAATATTGCCGAGCCTGACGCTCGAGCCGGGTTCGCAGGGCCCAATATTATTGAACAGACGATTCGCCAAAAGCTCCCGAAGGGGTTTCAGCGCAGCGAATTTCTGCTCGAGCATGGTGCCATCGATATGATCGTTCACAGGAATGATATGCGCGATACCCTTGCCCGCGTGCTGGCAAAGCTGACTGATTTGGCCGCGCCCGGCCAGCCTGCACCCGTTCTCGAGGGGGAAGTCATTGAGGCCGACAGGGACGACGCCTGACCCCCGCATGCCTGATTTATCGCTGCAGGGGTGGCTGTCGCGCCTAGAGTCTCAGCATCCGGTTGAAATAGAGTTAGGTCTCGATCGCGTCGCCGCGGTTGCGCGCGTCATGGGGTTGCTCGATGCGCCGCCGCCCACGTTTACGGTTGCCGGGACGAATGGCAAGGGTAGCGTTGTCGCAGTGTTATCCGCGGCGCTTCAAGACGCGGGCCTGCGGGTCGGCCGCTATACCTCTCCTCACCTTATTCGTTTTAACGAGCGCATCTGCGTTGATGGCGCTGAAGCAGACGATCAAGCCTTAATCGGTGCTTTTGTGGCGATAGAGGACGCGCGCGGTGCGATCAGTCTTAGCTACTTTGAGGTGGCGACCTTGGCCGCGCTATGGCTTTTTCAGCAGCGCTCGGTCGACGTTCAGGTGCTTGAGGTGGGGCTCGGTGGCCGACTTGACGCCGTTAATATCCTCGATGCCGATGTCAGTGTGATCACCAGTATTGGCCTCGATCATACGGATTGGTTGGGCAACGACCGGAGCCAGATTGCAACTGAGAAGGCGGGTGTCGCTCGCCCGGGAAAGCCCTGCATC
>NYTG01000012.1 GCA_002683395.1 Halieaceae bacterium
GGCGGCGCCATTGTGGGCGGAGAGAAATATGCCAGCCTTGCAGGATTGGTGCCGGATGCCTTTGAGTACCCCTGTCAAATGTATGCCTGGGCCCCACTCAACCCAGACATTCGACAACCCTGGGAGATCTTGGTGAACGCGGGGGGCGACAGGTTCGTGAGAGAGGATCATCCCAGCATTCATCAGATTGAACACAATATTTACCAACAAGCTGGGCATCGCCACTGGGCCATTTTTGATGCCGAGATGCTGGAAAAATCAGAACCCATCATTCCCGATTGGAGTCGCGCTCGATTAGCGAATGAACACCGCACTCACCCCATGTTTTGCAGTGCAATGTCTCTCAAGGATCTGGCCTTTCGTGCCGGCGTAAACCCTGCTGCGCTGGTGGCCAGCGTCAACGACTACAATCGTCGGCTTCGATCCGGAGACGGTGACCGCTTCGGCCGAGTACACAGACCTCTTACCCTCTCAAAACCGCCTTTTTATAGCATTGCCATGCAGGGATGGACGCTCGTATCGTTCGCCGGGCTCAGTGTAAACCGTCACCTGCAGGTGCTGGACAACGAGCAACGGCCGGTGCCCAACCTGTATGCCATTGGGGAAGTGATCGGCGCTGGCGCCACCTCGGGCGCGGCCTATACCAACGGGATGCTCGTCACGCCCGCCATCACCTTTGGCCGACTGCTCGGCGCCAGACTGGCCGGCCTGTCGCGGAAAAATTGACCCGACTGCCGTCGCTCGTGACTTCCTACTGCAAAATCGGCTTCAATTTAGCAATAAGTGACACCCACTCGGCGCGATTTGCACTCGTGTTGGCACCTTGGTAGGTTGCGGNTGAGGTCAACCAAGGAGATCCCATGAAAATCAAAGGTTTTATNACTGCAGCGAGCGCGCTGATGCTCTTTTCATCGCTCGCATCAGCAGGCGATCCGGTTCAGATGTGGAAGTGCAACGTGAACGGNGATGTTGCGGAAGAGGATGTCATGGCCCAGGCTGCCGCCTGGAAGAAAGCCGCTGGCGAGCTGGCCGGTGGTGACGAAATGAACGTCTACACCATGTTCCCCGTTTCAGTCGGCGCTGACGGCGACGGCACCGACGTGCTATTGGCAGTGTCGTGGGAGTCATTTAGCGCATTTGGCGAGTGGTGGGATGCCTATCCCTCGTCTGATGTCGCACAAATGGAGCGCGAGACTATGACCTGTCATGGCAGCGCACTGTGGGAGAGTGAGGAGATCTGATCCTCGCAACCGCTTTAGATTGGGGCCGCCTCCGGGTGGCCCTTTTTCGTTTTGGCAGAGGTTCTTTGCCCGGTAAAAAACGTTTCTGATTGACACACCGAGTCGTTATCGATGTCCCAAGTTTGGAGTTGTAATGAGTGGGATCCCCTCGAAGAGGTCGTGGTGGGCAACCCTTTTGGTGCGCGCTTCCCCTTCGCTGATCTCAGCACCCNCCTNGCGGAATACCCAGACCGCGAGCTAACACAAATTCCTCAAGGCCCCTTCCCCGAGCAGATCATTGAAGAGACCGAGGAGGATTTGCAGCGCTTTGTAGACACTTTGGAGGCACGGGGTATTAAGGTCCGCAGACCCGATGACTGGCCACACGAACAACCGATTAAAACGCCGCATTGGGAAACGCAGGGCTACTACAACTACTGCCCGCGAGACGTGCTGCTAGTGGTGGGTGACACCATTATCGAGACACCNAATGTGATTCGCGGACGCTCGCTGGAGACGGGGTCCTATCGGCGTCTCCTCATGGAATACTATGACAGCGGCGCCAGATGGTTTAGCGCCCCCAAGCCACTGNTGGAGGACCGCCTGTTTGAGTTCGATCCCGCAGCGCCGGCTCCACAGAACTTCGAACCCGCTTTCGACGCTGCCAACATCCTGCGCTTCGGGCGCGATCTTCTGTACTTAGTCAGTGCAACGGGNAACGAATTGGGCGGCCAGTGGTTACAGCGCATGCTGGGTGATCAGTTCCGAGTTCATTTCATGAAAGACGTGTATTTTGGTAGCCACATCGATTCGACATTAGTCGCGCTGCGCCCGGGTCTGGTGCTGGCCAACCCCGAACGCTTGTCGATGGCCACCATTCCCGATTTTCTGAAGGACTGGGAAATTATCTTCAGTCCACCCATGGAGAATCAGGAGCGTCACAGTGCCGAGTATCTCCAGCAGGCCATCGGCAGCGAGTGGATCGACATGAACTTATTCAGTCTCGGACCNGATACCGTTGTGGTAGACGGCTACCAGAGCGCATTGATCGCGTTACTCGAATCCAAAGGCCTGGAGGTCATCCCGCTCAAGCTGCGCCACTCGCGCATGATGGGCGGCGGCTTTCANTGCGTCACACTCGACACCCGGCGCCGTGGCAAGATGGAATCCTATTTCTCCTGACGGACCGACCATGACCAACCGGCGCAGGCCTCGATGACCCTACTGTGGATCGCTCTGCTACCCGCTGCGGTGACTGCGGCCTGGGTCCGTTATCGCCAAGTAGTGGCCGGCACCGTTTTTGCAAAGNCGACAGCGCCCACTCTCACCCAATCGNATCCGTCCACACCGTGGGGTACCCATCTGCATCAGCACGGTGCGCGCTGGCTACACGAAATCTTTGAGCGCTCGGCAGCTCAATTCCCTGGACTGACGGCACTGTCTATTCCCGAAGCGGAAGCGTCACTGACCTACGCTGAGCTTGACCGTCTGGCCAACCAACTCGCTTCTGTCATCGGCGACTCCGTCTCTCAAGCGGATCAGATCGTCGCTGTCCGTCTTCCCCAAAACTCAGTAACCATCGTCGCCCTGCATCTGGCGATCCTGAAGGCGGGCGCCACGCAATGCTTCATCGACCCCGACGCTCCGGACGATTTGTTATTGCGAGTGCTGAGCGACGCCCAGCCCGCGCTGCTCATCAGTGACGCTTTACCCGCAGGCTATGCCGGAGCCTTCTTGTCACTAGAAGCGCTGCTCCGTCAGGCCCAGTCCGGCTCCTCACGCGCACCCTCAGCGCCGTGGTTGGATGAACCTCAAGCGAGATTAGCCTCGCTGTTTTACACCAGCGGCACCACCGGCCACCCTAAAGGCGTTGAGTGCCCCCACGCTGGCTACATCAACCTCGCGCAGTCCTATGCGACCTTTTATGACTTTGTGCCCGGAAGCGATGCCAGTTCGCTGACCTCCTCGCTAGGCTACGACGGCAGTATTTCCGAGATGTACAGCGCCTGGGTCGCCGGCTGCGAAGTGGTGATGCTGTCCAAGTCGGCGCTGAGATCCGGCCCTGACTTATTGCCTGTCTTGCGCGATGCGCAGATCACCGCGCTCTTTTGTCCGCCTGTGTTGCTGTCAACGCTGACGGCACACCCCGAGCGTGACCTGCCCTATCCCCTATGCCGCTATATCGTGCCTGCTGGTGAGGCCTTCCCTGCTTCTTTGATCGAGCCCTGGTCTCGTGCCCGGCGGCAGATCGTCAACACCTACGGTCCGACGGAAGTCAGCACCGACACCAGCCGCCAACTACTGCGGCCCAATGAGCCTGTCACTATCGGCAGCCCCTTCCCCGGCGTCAGCTACACCATCGTTGACCCCGACACGCTGACGCCCCTGCCCCATGGGGACGAGGGCGAACTCTGCATCGGAGGGATGCAGCTCGCCCGCGGCTACCGCAATCTCCCCGAGGTCACCCGAGAACAATTTATTGAGCACCCTGAGCTCGGGCCAATCTACCGGTCGGGAGACCGCTGCCACGTTGACCCGGTCACCCTGCGAGTACATTTCCATGGGCGCATCGACGCTCAGCTCAAGGTCAGGGGTTATCGGGTGGAGGCACAGCCCATCGAATCGCTGCTGCAGGATCAATTTGCTGAAATTGAAACTGCCGTGCTGGACTATCAGCACAATGAACTCGTGGTCTTATTAAGAGCACCGGCCCTGTGGTCAGAGGACTTCACAAGCGGCAACATACAACCTTTGAACCATGCGCTGGTGGGTGAGGCGCAGCGGCTAATTTCAGCGCGATTCCCACCTTACGCCGTACCCAGTCGATTTTTTATCGTCAATCAATTCGAATTGGTCCCCGCCTCCGGAAAGATCAATCGCCGCGCCTTGCCCTCGGTTACTGATGTCGGCGACCTCGAACAAGCAGATGCCACCGTAGCGGCATCTGTTACCGATGACGGCGGTGCGTCTTTGCCGATGGAGGTACTGACCCTGTGCCGGGCGGAACTTGGACCAACGCTCGACTGGCATGACGACTTCATCAACTGGGGCGCTCACTCGATTGCCATCGCGCGGCTCACCCAACAGCTACAGGCTGCAGGCTATCCCGTATCCGTCAGAGGTTTACTCAGCGAGACCCGCACCGCGGCCGCCATCGCCCAACTACCAACTCACATCGAAGATCAGCAGGAGACAGCTGAGCCCGCGACCCCAACGCACGCGGCATTAGAAGCCGTCTCGCAAGCGAGTCGCTCATACGGATTCCGCCAATTCACTGCGCTTCAGGCGTTAAGCGCTCTGCTACTCAGGGTGCCGCTACTGCTTATGGCCGCACTTGGGCTTGCGATCATTGACCCTGAAGAATTACTACTGGTTGGCGACATCTGGGGCTTTCTGCAAGCGACAATCATCGCTTACTGCGTCTACATGATCGTACCCTTCGTCAATCTGGGTTGGGTATTACTACTGCGCGGCACTCAGGCCGCCACAGTGCGCGCGCCCAACATAGCGCCAGGGCGCTACCGAAAGTTTTCCAGTCATCACCTGCAACTGTGGTGGTTAGAACAACAGGCCGGCTTTGTACTGAAGCCGCTGGTTAAAGGGCTGCGCAGCCCGGTGCTATTCAACTGGGCACTCAAGCGTTTGGGCGCCGACATTCACCCCGGAGCCTTCATCGCTCAGAGCACTGAGTGGTATGGCCCTCTCTCACTCATCTCGATAGGACCAGAGGCTGTTGTTCAAGCGGGGGTGCAAATCAGTAGTGTTCGCTGGGAGGGAAACGATTTTATTTTGGACACGATCCGCGTGGATCACAGCGCGCGGGTCGGGAGCCGGGCCATGCTCTCCGGCGGCGCCTCACTGGGGCACCATTCATGGCTGACGCCATTATCAAGCCTCGATACCAAGACCGACCCCCATAGCCAGATCAGCGGCGTTCCCGGGACAAAAGCGGGCGACTACCAACCACCTAAGAGACCCCACTTAGCTCCCTCCTCTGCACTGACAGACGCTGTGATCGACTTCCGCAATGTCGCCACACAATTTGCGCTGGAGCTCGTGCTGGTGATCATACCCGGGGCGTTTATTGCGCTGCTGACAACTTGGTTTCTCGGATTCGAGGCTCTTAGCAAAGTGAATCTGGATGCGAAGATGCTGACGGGCCGCGATCTGTTAGTCATGAGTGGTTCGGGGGTGATCGGCATCTGGCTGGGAGTCCTCACCAGCTCTCTAATTCTCTGTACTTTCCTTCGGTTCACCCCCACCCCACCGGGCTGGACGCGCGCCGCCAGCCTACGAGGGACGCTGGCACGTTACCGGCAGAGCAAAATGAATCAGATCCAGCAAATGTGGGGCTGGAGTCTCACCGGTCAATACCTGCGGGCACTCGCGGGCGTGAAGTTCTCGCAAGTTGGGGCCTCAGAGTGCGATGAGCTAGTGAATCTGCTCCCCGAGCATCTCCACGCGGATGCCAACGTATTCATCGCGCAGGGCTGTTTCTGCAACGTGCTGGATGAGCACGGTGCTTTCCTGCTGACCCGACCGATCAGGATGCCCGCCGGATTTTTTGGGAGCAACAATGCCATGGTCGAGCCGGGACCCGTCCCTGGCAATCTGCTTCTCGGCGTATCGACACCGCTTGGGCCTCACTTGTACCGACCGCAATACACCGATCGCCCTGATACCAAACGCGTGCTCGCAGGTAACCCACCGTTAGAGATGGGCGCCCCCGACCCGCAGAGCGCACCCGCGCATCCGGTGCCGTCACTCGGCATATTTCTGGCGCGGTTTTTGCTCAATGATCTGGCCTCGGTGGGCATCATTCCGGGTATTACGCTATTTCTGGCCACCGGTTTGCTGATCAGCCTCAATATCATGGGCTTCAGTAATGTGGGCGCCGCCTTAATCACCAGCATCATCGTACCGCTGTCTATGCCGCTGCTCGCGCTGCTCGTCAAGCTTGCCTTGGTAGGGAACCGCTGGGGGCGTCATAACAGTGCGCCGTTTTGGTCGGTGCGTCACTTCACCTACTTTTTGGCGCAGGACTGCTTCTTTCGCCTGATGACCGGCTTTATGGCCACTGTGTCGGGCACTGCGCTGGCAAATCCGATCCTGCGACGCTTTGGCTGCCGGATAGGCCAACGCACGTTGATCGGCTTGCCGTTACAAATGTCTGACTGGCACGCGGTGGACATTGGCGATGACTGCGTGGTTAACGGGCAGATGCAATTACATAGTTTCGAAGATCGCGTACTGACGGTGTCCCGCTCAAGAATTGGGGACGGCGCCGCCATCAACTACGGAACGATGTTGATGGGCGGCGCGCACCTCGATGCAGGTGTGACGGTCGATCCACAGTCGCTGGTACTCAAAGCCATGAACCTGGAGCCCGGCGTTCATACTGGTAGTCCGACCCAGCGCATCAGCTGAGATGCCGAAGCCAGTCGCTTCACTGCATGATCAACGTCGTATCGGTTGCCAACGCCAGTGAGTCAGGCAGCGCCATAGCCATTCCGCTGGCCCGCGACGAAACCGTTGGCACCACCAGTGGGAAAGGACTACCTGCACCGCATAGACAACAACCGCAAGCATGACTACCTGTGCCGGCCCCCATATAAAGGCGGCGCCGAAACCGTAGCCATAGAAAATTGTCGTAAAAATCAGCGTCTGGCTGACATAGCCGGTTAAGCTCATTTGTCCAGTGCTGGCGATTAAGCCTCTCACGCCGATCAGCCAGCGACTCTGAACCCAGCACCATACGCTGAAGAACCAGCCCCCCGTCAAACTGAGGGTAGCGGCCAGATACACCAGATCCCCGCCAAGCACCTGCAGTGGTGTGGCGTCTGAGCGTTCGAAAGGCGCATAACCCACCGTATTTGACCAATATCTCTCGAAGCCCATGAGAAGCAGCCCCAAAACCCACAGCCCCCCGGCAATCGATACGGCTTGCCGGCGAGTCAGGCGCTGCAATGCAACCCAACCTCCGCGCATGATGCAAAAACCCACCAGAAAGCAGGCCAGCACCAGCAATCCCGAATCAGGATATTGCCAGTCGGCCCAGAAACGCTCTGGTAAAAACGCCGCATGGAAAGCCAATACCTCTGTGAAGCTCCCGACCGCCAGTGGAGAGTCCATCCGCTCCTCTTCAAGCCAGGTGCTCGCCTCTTCCACGTTTTCTGCCGGCCAGTCATCTCCCCGGTCAACATCCAGAAGGTGGCCGAACGGAAAGCTCAGCAACAGCAACAGCGCGAGTGAAAGCAGCCATTTTGTGGGTAAACGGAAGAGCAATAAGAGCAGCAAACCCAGCTCGGCGTAGAGCATCAGAATATCGCCCTCAAATAGCAGGGCGTGCAGGCACCCAAACACCATCAAAACGCCGAGACGGCGCAGCGAACGGGCCGTGGTGTATCCCGAAGATTGGGTCTGCAGGAAAAAACCCATGCCAAACAGCAGGCTGTATAACGTCCAAAACTTGGTTTCAAAGAGAACGTGTTTGACCTGCCACACCAGCTGATCGGCGATACCCGACCAGGCAGGATAATCCGCGCCAAAACTGAACACGTTGACCAGCAAGATCCCAAACAACGCCACACCGCGCAGGACATCCAAAAACGCAATGCGGCTCGTTTCGTCGACCTCAGCGGTCAAAACAGGACATCCCACTCCTGATCGACCAGCTGCAGCGTTTTGCCCAACCCCTGTGACCGCGCCTGATCATAGACGGCGGAGGCCACCGCGATATCCTCAATAGCCAGACCAAACGGATTCCAGAAAATACGCTCGTCGGGATCTTCACGACCCGGGATGAGCCCCGACACGACTGCGCCGAACTCGCCATGAATGCCCTCTCGCGTCACCAGACCCTCGCGGTGCATGCGTGCCAGCACCCGATCGGAGTGCACGCTCTGGTGCCAGTCATCCACCACAATTTTATCTGCCGCGCTAACCAGGTCGAAAGTCGGATCCATGAGCGATACATTCATGAACAGCGAGCCGCGCTTGAACTCGGCTGCGGTGACATAGGGCTCCGATTCGGTGGTCGCGACGATGCCCATATCAGCCTCTGCCAGCGCCTCCTNAAAACACGACACGGGCTCAACCGTCATGCCCAGCATGGCCATNTGNTCGACAAAAGCTCCCAGACGTTCGCCACTTTGGTCGTANGCGCGATAGTGCTGGATANCCGGGAACCACTTGGATATNGCCCACAANGTCAGTGCNCCAATCCGTCCGGCGCCGACCAGNCCGACCGACTCGCTGTCTGCTCGCGCAAGGTATCGCGCCGCCAACGCCTGAACCACGGCGGTGCGCATGGCACTGATCAATGCACCTTCCATGATGGCAATGGGGAGCCGATGGATTGGGTCGTTGAGGATAATCACCGCGTTGGCGCGCGGAAGGTCATGCTCCGGNTTGATGTGGGAGCTGGCGATCCACTTTATGCCCTCTTTGTCGAAGGGCGCTCCCACATGAGCGGATAAACCAATAATTCGATCCGCGACATGGGGACACTCGGGACGCTTCAGAAAGCTGCTCGGCGGCGCGGTAAACGCCTGCTGCTCATGCAGCACAAACACCTGCTCCAGCACAGCGCCCACCCAGTCAACATCGGTCGCACCAGCGTTGATGACATCCTGCTGACTGAGAAACAGTGTGCCGGTATCGGTCACGAGTGCTGNGACGGTGTCAGTGCTGGTACCAAGATGCCCATCGCTTCAAGCCATTCCACGTCAAACTGGGTCTGAGTATAGCGACTCCCGTGATCCGGAATGAGCGCCAAAAGGCGCGCATCACGATCAAAATGCGGTGCGACCTGCTCGCGCATCACGTGGCAGGCAGCGCCGCCGGATCCGCCCATCAAAATACCTTCGCTACGAGCGATTTCTATGGCCGCGGTGATCGCCTCGCCGGCTTCGATATAGACCACNTCGTCGACGAAGTCATGAAAGGATTCGCCCGCGTAATTGGCAGGCTCGAGACTGGTGCCCATGCCATTGAGAAAACGTGGCTCGGGCTCTGTGCTGCAAGGGAGCGCCAGAGAACCCACCTCATCCACCAACCAAATTCGAGTATCGGGAGAATGNTCACGCAACCAACGCGCNACGCCCATCGAACTCCCGCCGGTGCCGGCCACCATGATCATGGCATCCAAACGCCCGTCCATCTGCTCTAGAATTTCTCGCCCGGTGGANGTTCGGTGCGCCTCGATCGCTGCGGGAGAGTCGTATTGATCAAGGTAAATCGCGGACGGCCGCTCGGCCTGTAACGTCTCGAGCCTTTTGAGGCGCGTCAGATGGTAACCGCCGGTAAGATCCCGCTCATCGACCTTCACCAGCTCTGCACCCAGCAACTCCAGACTGCGCTCTGTAGAGGGGTTTAACTTGGGGTCAACCAGACAAATCAACCGATACCCCTTCACCGCACAGGTCATCGCCATGCCGATGCCGAGGTTGCCCGAGGTCGAGATAATAATTTCAGCGCCGGGCGCAAGACTGTGTTCCCGCTCCGCCCACTCAATCATGCCGAGGGCGGCACGGTCTTTCATGCTCCCCCCGGGGTTGGTGAACTCGAGTTTGGCAAGCAACAGCGGGCNCACCTCAGCGCCGTANCGGTTGAGCTCTACNATGGGCGTGTTGCCAATTGCCTCCAAAACAGAGGCATTGAACCCTGCCATACGGGCCGTAAACCCTTTTCATTGGGGACTCGAATGCTAGGCCTGTCGCGGTCTAGAGGGAAAGCGCAAAAGGTGACAGCGTTACAGGGCTTAATCGCCACCTCAAGGCTCGTACCACCCGTTAAGAGCGAGGCAAGCAATGAGGTAAATCGACGCTTGCCAAAAGGGTAAAAAAGAAGCTTCATCACACTAGTCGATTCGNAGCATCTCAACGAGCATGCGTTTCCAACTGACCTCACTCACATTGNCTGGAGCAAACATGAAATTTTCTCACTTCTGTGCCGCGATATTGCTAAC
The DNA here is from genome assembly GCA_002683395.1 of Halieaceae bacterium. GTDB lineage: Bacteria > Pseudomonadota > Gammaproteobacteria > Pseudomonadales > Halieaceae > Luminiphilus. Next base: position 10,189 of record NYTG01000012.1, read on the forward strand.
TACGCTAGTGCTGCCCAACCACTCGATGGCAGACGGCCACGGCAGTGGCGCTCACGCAGTCGCCGCCGCCATCAACGACTACTGGGACGCGCGCAATACAGCNGACCANAAAGCTGTGGCCAATCTAGAAAGCGGCACCGGGATGNTTGGTACCAATTCGGATGGCAGCTTTCACAAGCCTGTCAGCACAGCAACGTCCGACGACTGGAAACGCAATATGGCGGGCCAACAGAACAACATGCAGGTGTTCTATCCGGAGGTAGCGGACATTGCCGAAGGCGTGGTCTATGCACGCTACTATCTGGAAGGCATGGTGGGGGATGAAGCGGAACAGTACCCTTACCGCACTCGGGTCACGAATGTCTGGGTGCTTGAGGACGACGGCCAGTGGCGAATCAAGGCAATGCATTTCTCCAATGCGGGCTATGGTGGCACTCACCGCACGCAAAGCACCGACTTTGAGGACTGATTCCTCCTGACATACCGTCGTACCGGCCCTCGATAGGGCCGTTGCGCTTTTTCCTCAGGACTGGCTCGCAGCCTGGCTGAGCCGAGCATCACTTAAAGGGCTTTGATTCAGAGGGCTTTCATGAACCACACCCCCGACTCACCCGCGCTGCGCGGTTCACTCGACGCGCTGCCCCTCTTTATTCCCGCGCTACCCTTCGCCTTCGTTTTTGGTGTGGTGGTGGCCAATGCCGGCATCCCCCAGTGGCTGGGCTGGTCCTCCTCGCCGATTATTTTTGGCGGGGCGATTCAAGTCACGCTATTTACTCTGATTGGTGAGGGCGCATCGGTCGCTGCTGCGGTCAGCGCGGCACTCATTGTCGGTGCACGGCACATGCTCTACTCGGTCGCGCTGGCACCCCGATTTCAAAATCAGCCCAGCTGGTTCCGCTGGGTAGGGTCTTATGTGCTGATCGACCAAGTCTTTGTCCTGAGCCAGATCAAGCCCATTGATGAGCCGGTCGCGTTCAGGCGCTATTTCCTNGCCGCCGGNTTCACTTTTTGGTCCCTGTGGATGATTTGCACCGCTCTCGGGGTCGTTATGGGGCCCGCCATACCCGCCGAATGGGGTGTTGAGTTTGCCGCACCGGTGCTNTTTGTCAGCCTAATGATGGCTTCGAGTGATCGCCGCGACAAATTAGCGGCCGCCNCATTGGCGATGGGGCTNACCTACCTGTTGGCTTCNCTCCCCAATCGGACCGGTATTCTGATCGCAGTCATCTCGAGCGTCATCATCATGTTGCTGCTGCAAAGGCACCGTCAATCGTGATTGCCTTGGCCATCATCCTGACGGGGATAGGCTCCTATGTCATGCGGGCATTCTTNATCTTTGCGCTCGCTCGCTACTCCTTCCCTCCGCTGTTATTGCGTGCGCTGGAATATGTGGCGCCGACAGTGATGGCCGCGTTAGTCGTCTCGATGCTGACGACCCCGGAGGGCTCACTGGCCGCCGGACTGCCAGAACTGATGGGGCTCATCTGCACGGCCGTGGCGGCCAAAACGACAGGCAATCACATTCTCGCGCTGATCGCCGGCATGGGGACTTTTTGGCTCATTGGCGCAATACTGTAATTAACCCCACGCTGTGATGCGGCTCCAGCCGCACGAGGAACCGCAGGCTGTCACACTACCCTCCCAGAGTTGCCGCCGCTGTTGTCATTGCCAATATGATCGGTACCGGAGTGTTCACGAGCCTCGGTTTTCAGTTGGTCGACATTCAATCCGCGCCTGTCATCATGATGCTCTGGGTCATCGGCGGGCTCTCGGCTCTTTGTGGCGCCCTGAGTTATGCCGAGCTGGGCGCAGCCCTGCCCCGCTCCGGCGGCGAGTACCACTTTCTAACCGAGATCTACCATCCCTGTGCCGGCTTCATTTCAGGCTGGGTCTCGGCGACCGTGGGGTTTGCAGCACCGACTGCGCTGGCCGCGCTCACATTCGGCAGCTATCTGAATTCAAGCGGACTCGNTATCGATCCTGTGTGGTTGGCTACCGTGGCCATCGTCGCCCTGACTGCTGCTCATTGCAGTTCGCATCGCAATAGTGGTGGCGCACAAATCGGGTTAACCGTGCTGAAACTGTTGCTTATTGTGGGCTTTTCCGTGGCTGCGTTGGCTTTCAGTCCGGTAGAAAGTCAGGCCCGGTTTAGCTGGGATGGTGCGGCCATCGGAACGATGGGTAGCGGCGCGTTTGCCGTATCGCTCATCTATGTGAACTACGCCTATTCGGGTTGGAACGCCGCGACCTATATTAGCGGAGAGCTCGCCTCTCCACAGCGCAGCTTGCCTTGGGTGCTGGGCATCAGTACTGCCGTAGTTGCCGCGCTTTACTGCCTGCTGAACTTTGTCTTTTTATCGGTGGCCCCGATGGAAGCCATGGTAGGCAAAGTCGAAATCGGAGTCATCGCAGCCGAGTTTGCGTTCGGCTCTGCGCTCGGCACGCTGATGGGGGTGTTGTTGGCGCTGCTGCTGATTTCAACTATCAGCGCCATGATTCTGGCCGGTCCGCGCGTACTCCATCGTATCGGGCAGGACTATCCGCGATTTTCAAAACTTGCCGAAGCGAATCAAGACGGCATTCCAGTAACCGCCATCCTGGTGCAATCCGGGACGGCGTTGCTATTTCTCTGGACCGCTTCCTTCGAACAGATTCTGATCTTCTCCGGAGCCACCATGGCACTGAATACCTTCGCTACGGTCCTCGGACTCTTCGTGTTGCGTTGGCAGCGCCCTGACATCACCCGCCCGTTTCGCGTGTCGTTTTACCCTGTCACGCCGCTTATCTTCCTCGGTATTACAGGCTGGACCCTCGTCTACGTGGTGATTCAGCGCCCAATAGAAGCGCTGATCTCGGCCGCGATCGTGGCAGCCGGTGGGGCTTTTTATTTTCTTATTCGCCCAGCCCGCACACCCACTTAGCAACACACTCCGCCAACCGTTGCATTTTTGCAACGGTTGGCATCAGAAAAGATTCGCACCGAGACACCTTAGTTTGAATAAGTTCGTTGTATAAGTCTGGTGTAGGAGTACCCGAGCACATCGGAGAAACAGCATATATAAACCACCAAGGGAAATAACATGAAGACTTTGAAAATCACATGGTTGATATCCATGTTGCTGGCGATTTTTGCCGCACCTGCGGTTCTTGCAGACGACCACATGCTAAATGGCATGAATGTACAACAACCCATCAACCTGCAGGCGAACCTCTGCAAGCTGAATCCTGATGTGACTATCGATGATTATCACGCCATGGTTGAGGACTATTTCGACTGGGCTAAAGCGAACGATGTTGACCCGGTCTTTGTGCGTCAGTTCCCACTATTTTCGCATCAAAATCTGCAGCGCCCATGGCCTTATGACTTTGTCGAATTACTGGCCAGCGACTACGAGCGCTGGGGAAAGTCCTGGGATCTCTGGCTAACGTCTCAAGACGGCATGGCACTTAATCAGCGCTGGCAGTCTCTGGCGGTGTGTCACGTGAAGCAGGCGCACGCGCAAGTGCTTTACGCCAACAAAGAGGCACTCGAGAGCGACGACGAGCGTTATGTCGCCTGGAACTGGTGTACCGCCAAAGTCGGCTTTGAACAAATGTCGCAGAAGCACGCCGAATACGTGGAAGAAATCAGTGCCGACCCCAATGGCATCATCGGCTGGGTGATGGTATTTCCTCACACAGGCGGTGCGGATAGCCCCGGAGATTTCGCTCACTTGACCATCTACCCAGACCTCGAGTCGTTTATGAGCAGACGGAAGATGGAAGCGAGTGGCGGCTGGCGTGGCCTGCGTGAGTACTACCAGAACTATGCAGACTGTAACGGAGAGCAGCTCAATACCGAGACGGTCCTTTACAGACCCTGAGACAACATCTCTTGCTGGGGGCATCGCCGTGTGGGTTATGGGTGCGGCGCTGCTCTCACTTACTTAGGAGTGTTTTTTATGAACACGCAATCACTGATAGCTGCGGCTTTTATTGCCGCGTCACCTTTGGCTTTCGCCGACAACCATGCCTCTGACGAGCTTGAATGGAGCATGGGTAGCCCCGTCGAAATTTACGGTTGTAGTTTCAAAGAGGGTGTAGACGGTTATAAACAATCGATTAAACACGCCGCTGCAGTTAATGCTTGGGCTGAAGAACACGATGCTTTTCAAAATCACGTTGGGCAGTTGATGTGGCCTGAATTTTCTGACGGCGAGTACCCCACAGAG
>NYTG01000077.1 GCA_002683395.1 Halieaceae bacterium
CCCATTCTCTTGGTAATTTATGGTTGTGTTATGCCATTTCTGTTGCTGCACTTCTATGTCGAGCCGTATCAGATCGGCGCCGGCGTGATCGCGGCGGGAGATAATGTCGACTGGAGTGGAGCCGAGTCTTGGTTTGTGGTGGGGCCGGCGCTGATATATGTGCCGCTGGGCGTCATTGCGTGGCGGGTCATTCGCAAACGTTACACGCCGGCAGCGGCATAGCATTAGACCGAATGCGCCTCATGTGAGCGCCCGATTCGATACAGGTATGCGATCGCATATTGTCCGCCACGCCTGTTTGCATTGTTGAAAGCCCATTGGGAGGTCAGCCTATGAAAACGCATGTTTCTGAATCAGACGCGATTATTATTGGCGGCGGACATAACGGTTTGGTCTGTGCGAGCTATCTGGCCAAGGCCGGTTTGTCAGTGCGTCTCTTTGAGGCAAGAGACGTCTTGGGCGGAGCCGCTATTACCGAGGAGTTCCATCCAGGATTTCGCAATTCTGTTTATTCCTATTCTGTCAGCTTGCTACATCCGCAAGTCATTGCCGATCTGCTTTTGGAGCAGCATGGGCTTGAAATTATGGAGCGACCGGCCGGCACGCTTAGCCTCCTTGAAAACGATCATCTGTTACTCACTCGTGATGAGGCACAGGCGAGGCGTGAAATTGCCCGATTTTCCCGACGCGATGCGGATCGTATTGAGCAATTTGAGAACGAAATTAGCCATGTTGCCATCGCCCTTAGGCAGCTGGCGCTTCGCGCTCCGCCTGATTTCGGTGGAGGGTGGCGCGATGTGATGCAGCTGCTTTCAGCGGGTAACGTGGCAAGACAGCTCGGCGCTGAATCCCAAAAGGTACTGGCAACATTACTGACTAGTTCGCTAGGTGACTATTTGGATTCGTGGTTCGAGGGTGAAGCGCTCAAGGGTGTGTTGGGGCTCGAGGGTGTGATCGGCAACTTTGCAAGCCCATATCAAGCTGGCACGGCCTACATTTTGCTGCACCATGCTTTTGGTGAGATTAAAGGTCGAGCCGGCGCATGGGGTATCGCCAGAGGCGGTATGGGGGCGATTAGCGATGCGATAGCGAGCTTTGCGCGCGCGCAAGGGGTGAGTATAGAAACCGGCAGCGCTGTTCAGGAGATCTTAGTCGATGGCAAAAAGGCGGTCGGCGTGAGACTGTCGGATGGCCGGACGTTCATAGCTCGCCAGGTGGCTGCTAACGTTCATCCGCAGACGCTGCTGACAAAAATGCTGGATCCCGGTTTGCTCAACGAGGACGACCGGCGACGCATCACTGGCTATCGCAGTCACTCGGCGACCTTCCGGATGAACGTTGCGCTGTCGGAGTTGCCGCAGTTCACCTCCATGGCGGGGCAGGGCGATGCGCATTTTCAGGGCGCGATTGAGGTGTCTCCCTCTCTGGCCTACATTGACCGGGCCTATTTGGATGCTAAGCGTTTGGGATGGGCCCAACAGCCCGTGATCTCAATGCAAGTGCCAACGACACAGGACAGCTCGTTGGCGCCACCCGGCGCGCATGTCGCCAGCCTTTTTTGTCAGCATTTTCAGCGTCATCTTCCTGACAATCAAAGTTGGGATGACGTAAAAGATGAAGTGGCCAACCTCATCATTAATACGATTGATGCTTACGCGCCTAATTTCCGCCAATCTGTTATCGGGCGACAGATAAAATCACCACTGGATATTGAGCGCGATCTCGGGATGGTTGGCGGCGACATTTTTCACGGCGCCCTGCACCTCGATCAGTTTTATTCAATGCGTCCGATCCCCGGATATGCTTCTTACAAGATGCCGGCAAAAAACCTCTTTCTCTGCGGGTCTGGCGCGCACCCCGGTGGTGGCGTGACAGGTTTGCCCGGGAGAAATGCCGCAGAAAAAATGTTGAACAGTCGTTAGCGTGGCCTCTCTGGTGATGAGTATCACCGCAGGCTTTCACGCTTATCTGACTGGCTACAGGCCCATTCTCGATGCAATAGGATCTTTGATCGGTTTAGTCACCAATGGGTAATTGAGGGTCATTGGCTAATGAGGCTTCGTGGTCTTCAATCACCTGATACAGCGGGAAATCGATCCACGTGTCATTGAGGTAATTCAGTTCGGGTACTTCCTCTTTTGGATCAACGATTAAGTTGTATATCGAGGGATACGCTATGTCCTGCACCGCATAGGTGTCAGAGTCCATCTCTTTGAGCAAGATTTTCCAATCGCGCCATTTCGCGCCAAACAGCGTGTTCCCGATGTAGATGACCAGACTTTCACGCGCGGAATCATCGGTTTTCCCCATGAAGAAGCGCGACTGATCGACGCCATCCAAGACACGATCTTGCGGCGTCTCGGCACCCACAAACTTGGCAATGGTCGGAAAAACGTCCAGCTGATGCACGACCTCATTGGATACCCGCTGGGCCGGTATTTTCTCGGGCCACCGAATGATGAACGGTACCCGCAAGGAGCCCTCATAAGGAGAAAACATCCCGCTGCGCCATGGTCCAGTGAAACCAAAAGAGCGGGGTACACCTTCTCGGCCATTGTCCGAGGTGAAGATGAAGATCGTGTCATCACTAAGGCCAAGATCGTCCAACTTTGAAAGCAGCTCACCCACGTAGGTATCTGTTTGCGCGAGGACGTCTGCAAAACTGCCATGGCCTGTGCTGCCATAAAAATCAGGATGGGGGTCTACCGGCTCATGAGTCTGAGTGTAGGTGACGAAAGCAAAAAAGGGCTGCTGTGACGACGCCTGCCGCTCGATGAAATCGAGCGTGTTATCCGTTATCTCGCGATCCATCACCGTACGTTTAGCACGGTCAAACACCTCAATATCTGTCGGTTCCTCACCTTTGCGGCTCGACATCACATAAGCAAAACGAATATCGGGATGGGCGTCGGGTTGGAAACTGTTGCTGTCGGGCCAAAAGGCGCGATCCGATGACCTCGGAAGCCCGATCCACTCATCAAAGCCTTGGTCTGTGGGGAAGCGACCTTCGGTATCTCCCAAATGCCACTTACCAAAAATTCCGGATATGTAGCCCTGCTGTTCTAGCAGCTCCGCAAGGGTGATTTCCCACTTTGTGATGCCATACCAGACTCCTCGCGGCGGGCTGTTTTCTCGCTGTCGCGTGCGAATGCCATACCGACCCGTTAGTAAGGCAGATCTGGAAGGTGTGCACTCAGCTTCTACATTAAAGTTGGTTAATCGCATCCCCTGTGCAGCGATGCTGTCGATATTGGGTGTGGGCGCACCCCTCATCACTCCGCCGCCGTAGACGCCGACTTCGCCCCAACCAAAGTTGTCCATGAGCACTAGGACGATGTTGGGTTTGCCGGCTATATCTTCAGCAGTGGAGGCCTCTGCCGTACCTTGTGACGGCGTGAGGGCCAAGAGAAGTATCGTCAGACCTGTGAGAAAGAACGGGGGTGCTGCAGGTTTCATAGAGCCACCAATCAAAATGCATGACATCGCGATGTGGACACGAGTCTACCTCATGTTCCAAGCGCACAGTGATGCGCTGTTAGGATCCCCATCATGGGCTGACAATGCTGTGACCTCACCTTCAGAGGTAACCGCTTGCTGTATGGTGGGATAGAGCTTGCCTAATTTTTAACGCGTTTTGTCACTGGTCAGTTATGGTCTGTCACTGCGCAGTGAATTGATGAATTGTCTTGATTAATAAAAGGAGATTCAAAAGTGAGGTCGTTTTATGTCTGTGATTTCAAACTCAGCGCTGGAATCGCGGCGCTGACCGTTTTTTTCAGCTCGGTCGCTGTTGCTCAGGTTAGCTATCCAGCGAAACTGTCGGAGGCGGCGCTTGGCGGCGCGGTGTTCGCCGATCCTTCAACAACCATCACTGAGGTAGAGGGTGAAAAAATCCTAGACTTCACTTCGCTCAAGTCCAGCGACGGTAAGTTTGCCTCGGGGATGTACAAAGCCGGGCCACAGATTTTCGATATCACTGAGCCTTACGGCGTCGATGAATTCATGTTCTTTCTCGAGGGCAGTGTGACGCTCACCTCTGCCGACGGGTCCGTCATAACGGTTGATGCTGGAGAGGCCGTGACGATTCCCAAAGCGTGGGTGGGCCGTTGGGAAACCGAGGGTTATCGCAAGATCTGGGTCATTTATTCGGAGGACGGTTCAGGGCTGTAATTCGCTGGTTTATGGTGGGAACACACACGAAAATTAGCAAAAGGTGACAAGGGGCGTTGATTGCCTAGTGAAGTTCAGCAATCGGCGTATTTTAGGCCTCCAGATTGCCATTATCTGTGAGGAAACCATGAAAAAACTTTCACTGTTAACGCTCAGTGGCGGGCTTGCACTCATGATGGGCTGCGAGGGCAGCGCAACTGCACAGGGCGATGCGTTGGATCGCACATCGCTGCCCATCCAGCCTCCGGTAGCCGCACCCATAACGGAGCTGGATGCGCGCAATGTGACGGCGCCACCGCCCTTCAACATCACTCCCCCGGAGGGCGCGCCCAATGTGGTGATCGTACTCATCGACGACATTGGTTTTGGTGCCACAGAGCCCTTTGGTGGTGCTATTGAAACGCCCACCTTTTCCCAATTGGCGGAGAACGGCCTGCGTTTTAACCAGTTCCACACCACGGCGTTGTGCTCGCCAACGCGCGCCTCACTGCTTGCTGGACGTAACCATCATGTTGTGAACGTGGGTTCGGTGATGGAGATTGCCACCGGCTTCCCCGGCAATCAGGGGCGACGCCCCGACAACGCCAAGTACTATGCCGAAATCCTGCGCCAAAATGGCTACAGCACAGCGGCGTTCGGAAAATGGCACGAAACCGCTCCGTGGGAGACCTCGGTGTCAGGTCCGTTCTTCCGCTGGCCGACTAACTCTGGCTTCGACAAGTTCTACGGCTTTATTGGCGGTGAGACCAACCAGTGGGATCCCGTGATTTACGACGGGGTGACCAAGGTCGAGCGCGAGGACGACCCTGACTACCACTTTACCACCGATATGACAGATCAAGCGGTGTCGTGGGTGCGCTTCCAGCAGGCTATGACGCCGGATCAGCCTTTCTTCGTTTATTACGCGCCGGGCGCAGCACACGCGCCGCACCATGCGCCGACAAAGTGGCGTGACAAATACAAAGGCCGCTTCGCTGACGGCTGGGATGCGCTGCGCGAAAAAACGCTGGCCAGGCAAAAAGCCATGGGCATTGTGCCCGAGAGCACCGTGCTCGCTGGCAAGCCGGATGAAATCAAGGAATGGGACGAGCTGACTGAGCAAGAGCAGCAGCTGTTCGAAGTGCAAATGGAAACCTTTGCCGGTTTTATGGAGCACACCGATGTGGAGATCGGTCGTTTGGTGGATGCCATCGACGATATCGGTGAGCTGGACAACACCCTTTTTGTTTACATCATGGGCGACAACGGCTCGAGTGCAGAGGGCGGCTTGATCGGCACCTTCAATGAGTTGCTTAGCCTCAATGGTATTTTCGGCGTTGAGACCGTCGAGAGCATGCTTGCGATCGCGGACGACTGGGGTGGCCCTGATTCCTTCCCGCACATGGCGGCAGGGTGGACAGTGGCAACCGACACCCCCTTTAAATGGACCAAGCAGGTGGCAGGTGACTATGGTGGCACCCGCAATGGCATGGTGATGCATTGGCCCAATGGCTTTAAGTCACGTGGCGAGGTGCGCAGCCAGTGGTCACACGTGAACGACATTGGCCCCACAGTGTTGGAAGCAGTCGGCCTTCCTATGCCGGACACGATCAACGGCATTCAGCAGTTGCCGATGGATGGCGTGAGCTTGCTCTACGCGACCGATGATGTCGACGCAGCGGATCGTCACACCACCCAATATTTTGAAATGTTTGGCAATCGGGCGATTTATCATGAGGGTTGGTTGGCCCGCGTGGTGCATGGAGTGCCCTGGCAGCCCAAGCCCATCCGCGCGTTGCAGGAGGACATCTGGGAGCTCTACGACACCGCCGTGGACTTTAGTCTGGCCAACGACCTTGCAGCGGATAATCCTGAGAAGCTGGCTGAATTGCAGGCGATATTTAACCGTGAGGCCATCGCCAACAATGTTTACCCGCTTGATGACCGCCGCTACGAGCGGTTTGATCCCGCGCAGGCAGGGCGACCCGACCTGATGGGGGGGCGTACCAGCCTGACGTTGGCTGACGGCATGGACGGCATACTGGAGAATACCTTTATCAACATCAAGAACCGCTCCAAGACCCTCACAGCCAATGTCGAGCTCGTCGGCAACGACCGCGGCATCATACTGACTCAGGGCGGTAAGTTCGGTGGCTGGGCGCTCTATATGGATGGCGGCAAGCCCGGCTACACCTACAACTGGTTCGGGCTGGAGCAGTACACCATTGCGTCGGACGATGCCCTGCCTGCAGGTTCTGCCGAGGTGAAGCTGGAGTTTGCTTACGACGGCGGTGGCCCTGGGAAAGGCGGGGTGGCAACGCTGTACGTGGATGGCCAGAAGGTCAGCGAGGGGCGAGTCGAGCGGACCCAGCCCGCCGTTTTCTCTGCCGATGAGACGGCGGACGTCGGTAAAGACGATGCGACGCAGGTTGTGGCCGCATTCGATAACGTCCGTGACTCCCATTTTACCGGCTCAGTTAAGAGCGTCACGGTCGATACCGCGATGCCATGAGGTCCCACATCAAGCGCGGCCTTCCTAGTGCGGCCCGCTCAAAATAAAAAGCCCGCTTTTTGCGGGCTTTGATGAGAAGGGAAGGCTGTTGCCTTCCCTTTTTTTTGATGTCGGTGTTCACTCTCTGTGTTGCTGGCAGTGGCTGATGCTCGGGGTGGACGTTGAAGGAGAGATTTGTGACGAATGAAGATCACGTTGGCAGCAGCGCGGCGTGGTGGGCGTTGGTGCTGTTAACGGCAACGTATACGTTTTCGTTTATCGATCGACAGATCATTAACCTTCTGGTTGATCCGATTCGCGCCGACCTGTCGCTGTCCGACTCTCAAGTCAGCTTCCTCCAAGGGCTGGCCTTTGTTTTGCCTTATGTCATTCTGAGCATTCCCTTGGGGCGTATTGTTGATCGTGCCAACCGCATTCGTGTGCTGGTATTCGGGATACTGATTTGGACGGTCAGCTGTGTGACCTGTGGTTTGGCCAAGAACTTCTGGCAGCTGGGTGTGGCACGTATGGGTGTGGGGGCGGGTGAGGCGAGTGTTACGCCGGCCTCTTGGTCGCTGTTGGCCGATTACTTTCCTGAGAACAAGCGCGCGCTGCCGGTGAGCATCTTTCTGATGGGCCCTTACCTCGGCGCCGGTTTGTCACTGATTTTAGGCGCGGAAGTGGTTGGGTGGGCCAGTGGATTGGGCGCCATTGAATTGCCCATGGTCGGTGCCTTGGCGCCTTGGCAACTCACCTTCATGCTGGTGGCGCTACCGGGGCTACTGATGGTGTTTTTGTTGCCTCTGCTGCAAGAGCCTCCCCGCACACAGCGGCTGACCCAGGCAGCTGCGCCGCTTAGCTGGAACGATGTCGCACACTATGTCTGGCCACGCCGTGGCGTATTTGGCGCCTATCTTCTGGGTGCGCCGTTTATTGTGCTGGTGCTCTACGCTTTGCAGGCCTGGGTGCCGAGCTTGCTGATTCGTGTGCACGGACTGGAGATCGTAGAAGCAGGCCGCTACTACGGAAGCATCGCCCTGATCGCAGGTTCAGCCGGGGTGCTGAGCGGCCCGGCGGCGGCGCGGTGGCTGGCAAGCCGCGTGGACCCTGCCCGCGCTCCTCTCGTCACATCTATTTGGTCCACGAGTCTGCTCATTCCCGTGCTCGTTGGCGCTGGTCTGGCTGAGTCGCTGACCTGGACGTTGCTATTGATCACGGGTGCGAGCTATCTCGTGACTTTTCCTTTGGCGCTTTTTGCCACGGGCCTGCAAAGCGCCTCCCCGAACGAGATGCGAGGCTTAATGGCTGGTTGCTATGTACTGAGTACGAATCTGATTGGCCTTGCTTTGGGGCCCGCCAGTGTGGCGTTGGCTAACGACTTTATCTTCGCAGACGCTCAGGCGGTAGGAGCCTCCCTGTCTTTGGTCGGAGCGATATTCCTTCCTCTGGCAGTGCTGTTGATGTGGCGAGGTCTTGGGGCGATGACGCGAGAGGCGACATCATAGCGATCCTAAAAATGGCTTTGGTAGATAGTGCGGTGAAATAAAACTTGTAATGTAGACCTGCCCCCGCATACTTCGCGCCATCCATTGAGGGTTGCGTTGCGTAACATCACCCTCAACCCCCTCGTGTCACGTTGTAGCTAAGCGCGATACCCAACATAGAGCACACGATGACCGCATTTAGCGAGCTGGGCCTGAACGCCAAGCTCATACAAAATATTACGGCCAAGGGTTACGATACGCCTTCGCCGATTCAGGCCAAGGCCATCCCGCAGGTGCTGTCAGGTTGTGACCTGATGGCGGCCGCGCAAACCGGAACCGGCAAAACGGCTGCATTTACTCTGCCTGTGCTTCATATGCTCAAGGGGGGTGCACGCCCGGGGCCGAAAGACGTCAGTTGTTTAATTTTGACTCCTACCCGGGAGCTCGCAGCGCAGATCGCCGATGACATTCGGGGCTACGGTGCGGGACTCAAGCTGCATAGCCAAATGGTGTGCGGTGGCGTCAATATCCGTCCTCAGATTCGCCAGCTCGCTCGAGGTACCGATATTCTGGTCGCGACCCCTGGCCGCTTGTTAGATTTATTGGGGCAGGGCGCCGTGCGGCTCGACCACGTGAGGATGTGGGTGCTGGATGAGGCTGACAGGATGCTCGATATGGGTTTCATCCCTGCGATGCGCCGCATCCATGCGGAGTTGCCCAAAAAGCGGCAAACTCTCATGTTTTCCGCCACGTTCTCTCGCGAGATCGAGTCTCTGGCAGGCGAGTTTTTACCCCAGCCACAAAAAATTCAGGTCACGCCGGCCAATACCACCGTTAGCCTCATCGATCAGACTGTATATCCCGTCGACAAAACGCGTAAAACAGATCTGTTGAAGCATTTGGTGACCAGCGAGCGATGGGGCCAGGTACTGGTCTTTTCTCGCACCAAGCATGGTGCTGACAAGATATCGCGCAAGCTATGCAAGGCGGGTATCAATAGCGACTCTATTCATGGCGATAAAACACAGGGGTCGCGCACCCGCGCGTTGAAGCAATTTAAAGACGGGCGACTGCAGGTGTTGGTGGCCACTGATATTGCTGCGCGGGGCATTGATATTCAACAGCTACCGCGGGTCGTGAATTTTGATCTGCCCCATGTCGCGGAAGATTATGTGCATCGCATCGGGCGAACAGGCCGTGCGGGAGAGGCCGGCATNGCGCTCTCGTTAGTGAGTGCGGATGAGGTCTCCCAGCTCCAGAAAATCGAGAAGCTGATCAAAAAATCGATTCCCCGGGAAGAGATCGAGGGCTTTGAGCCAGAGCATCGCTTACCCACCAAGCCAGTCAAATCCAGCGGGAAGCGCCCTCCCAATAAAACCGGCGGTAAGCGCCCTTCTAATAAGGCAAAGTCTGGCGCCAAGAAGCATCGCGGTGGTCATGCAGACAAACGCCAGGGTGGACAGTCCGCAAAGCAGGGCGGCCGCAACCGGAANCCCGCTCGCGCCAGCGCCTAAACCCTGCCACTAAAGTAGCGCTCGTGGTAAAAGGCGGTTGGCAACCTGACTGCGGATGCGAACCGAGCGCGCTATGACTTCCAATGCCTCAACACCCGCCACTGAGACGCTGCAATATCTCAAGCAGCCTTATGGTGAGCTCGCGTGGCTCATTCATGCCCATGCCATTAATCAGCCCAGCCGCGTTGCGCTCGATGATGGTGAAGAGCAGCTGACCTGGTCACAGACTGCAGCGCTGGTGAATCGGATTGCCGCACAGCTGCAAGCTGAGGGCCTACAAAAGGGTCAGGCTGTATCCATTCTTGGCACCACCACCATTTGTTATGCGCTGGTGTATCTCGGGGCCATTGCCGCGGGCGGCTGTGCCGCGCCCCTGACCACCTCTGCGACTCCTCAGCAACTCGCCGCCATGATGACCGATAGCGGCGCGGAGCATTTGTTTATAGATCGCATTAAGCGCGCGGAGCTCGTCGACAGTGGTGTGGCATTGCCGGCCCTCAAGCACGTGATGATGGATGCACCGGNCAGCTCTGACGGTGCTCCGTTCGTGTTCGATTGGATGGCCGCCGAGGGTGCCACACCACTTGAAGTCGAGACCGGCCCCAATGACCCCTACAACATCATTTATTCCAGCGGCACCACCGGGACGCCCAAGGGCATCGTGCACAGCCGTCAGATGCGCTGGCACCAAATGGCGGTGGGGGAAGAAAGCGGGCTGGGGTTGCTGGGTCAGGTAACGCTGCTGTCTACGCCGATGTACTCCAACACCACGCTGGGTATTTTTGTGGCCACCATGGCTTACGGAGGCACCGCGGTACTGATGCGCAAGTTTGATTGCGCGCGCTGGCTGGAGCTGGCCCAGCAACACCGGGCGACCCATACCATTTTGGTGCCCGTGCAGTACCAGAGACTGATGGACTTCCCATGCTTCGATGACTACGACCTCTCAAGTATGGCGCTTAAGTACTGCACCAGCGCGCCGTTTTCGGCTGAGCTCAAGGCCGAAGTGGTGCGCCGTATGCCCGGGGCGCTGATTGAGATCTACTCTATGACCGAGGGTGGGGTGGTTTGCCTGCTTCGCGCCGATACCAACCCCGATAAGCTCCACACGGTTGGGATCCCTTGGGGCGGTAGCGAAGTGTTCACCATTGACGAGCAATTGAATCGGCTACCTGCGGGCGAGATTGGCGAGTTGGTGGGTCGCTCCACCACGATGATGTCGGGCTATCAGAACCAGCCCGACAAAACCGAAGAGGCCAGNTGGTACGACGACCACGGCGAGCGCTGGCAGCGCATGGGCGATATTGGCCGCGTCGACGAAGAGGGCTTCGTTACGCTGCTGGGTCGATCCAAGGACATGATTATCTCGGGCGGCTTTAACATTTATCCCCGTGATCTAGAGGAGGCCCTGCTCAAGCAGCCCGAGGTGGTGGATGCGGCGGTGATCGGCATACCCTCTAAGCAATGGGGCGAGACGCCNNTGGGNTTTGTGGTNGCNGCNGNNGNTNANNCNCTGGATCTNCCNGCNGTCTGNNNTCGCGNNAANGCNGAGNTGGGNAAAACCCAGCGCATCTCGGGGCTTAAACAGCTCGATGAGCTGCCGCGGAGTCACATCGGCAAGATTCTGAAAACTGCGCTCCGCGAGCTGGTGTCAGAGACTTGACCCCCTTTACTGCGCCACGTAGCGTGCAGGGTCGTTTTTTGCTGATCTATCAGCCACCAATAGCTATAACAGGCGTCAAAGCGCGCCACAGTCACATTCTTCAGGAGAAAAACCATGGGTAATGCCTATATTGTTGATGCGTGTCGCACCCCGCGTGGGATCGGCAAAATCGGAAAGGGCGCACTCGCGCACCTGCATCCCTCTTACCTCGGCTCCACTGTGCTCGCTGCCATGGCCGAGCGAAACAGCCTCAATACCGCCGAGGTCGACGACATCATCTGGGGCACTTCATCCCAAACGGGCAAGCAGGGCGGCGATTTGGGCCGCATGGCCGCACTCAACGCCGGCTACGACGTGCGCTCCTCGGGCGTCACGCTGGATCGTTTTTGTGGCTCGGGCATCACCACGGTGAACCTCGCTGCCGCACAGATCATGTCGGGCATGGAAGACCTAGTGGTCGCAGGTGGTACCGAGATGATGAGCTACCACGGCCAGATTGCCGACCCGTCTACGCCGCCCATGATCGACTCGGGCAACCTGGAACTGCGCGCCATGCACCCCCAGTCACAGCAGGGTGTCTGTGCCGATGCGATTGCCACCCTAGAGGGCATCGATCGTGACGCGGTGGATGACCTTGCTCTGGTGAGCCAGGCGCGGGCCGCGCAGGCCATTGCCGAGGGTCGCTTCGACAAGTCTTTGGTCACGGTCAAGAACCCCGATGGCACAGTGGCCCTCGATCACGAGGAATTCCCTCGCCCCGAGACCACTAGAGAGGGCCTGTCAGAGCTGAAGACGGTCTTTAGCGTGGTGCGAGACGTGCCGGTTGATGAGGCGGGTACCACCTACGGGGCCCTGATTCAGCAGAAGTATCCTGAAATCACTGAGTTCAACCACATCCACCATGCGGGCAACTCCTCAGGCGTGGTCGACGGTGCTGCGGCCCTGCTGCTGGCCTCAGAGGCCTACATGGAAAAAAGCGGCATGACGCCGCGGGCACGGATTGTCGCCACGGCAAACATGGGCGATTGCCCCACGCTGATGTTAAACGCGCCGGTGCCGGCGGCAGAGAAAGTCCTGATGAAAGCCGGACTCACCAAAGATGATATCGATGTGTGGGAAATCAACGAGGCGTTCTCTGTTGTGGCAGAGCGCTTCATCCGTAGGCTCGACCTCGATCGAGAAAAGGTCAATATCAACGGCGGTGCGATGGCCCTGGGGCACCCCATCGGCGCGACCGGTTCGATTCTGGTGGGCACAGCACTCGATGAGCTCGAGCGCCAGAACGGGCGCTATGCACTGATTACCATGTGCGCGGCGGGCGGTATGGCACCGGCGATTATTATCGAACGCGTATAGGTCCTGCTGCGGATCCCAGAGAGCCCGGCTGCGCCGGGCTTTTTTCTTTCCGCGCTGCGAGAATGAGCTTTCAGCATCGACCTCTTGGTGCCCAGAGGTGCCTCAGAGATTAGCTATTTTTCTCAAATAAAACGCTGGGGCTACCATATTCGTAATAGCCCAGTGGTCCTCCCTGAATATTTTCGTCGTAGTGAGCATAGAGGTCATAACCGAGTAGCTCGCGCACTCGCTGGGGCCAGGCCTTGGCTTGCTTGACCGACGTATGAAGAAAGTGATTCTCCTGAGTGCGAAGCCAGCCGAGCACATAAGACGCCACAATGGCTCTGCGCTTCGTGCCATCGGTATTGGTGCCGCCGCCATGAAGCGTTTTACCTGGTATGAAGACAGCGCTCCCCGCCTTCATCGTGGCCAACGCGACTTCTTCTGCCTTTGCTTCGCGTGAGCTGTGATCCCACTGATGGCTGCCGGGTACGACCTGTGTCGCACCGTTATTTTCTGTGAAATCAGTTGCGGCAACCATCACATTAAATTGCAATAACTTGTCGGGCGCCCAGAAATGGGCGGGCCAGATCACATCATCCCAATGAAGCTCTTGCGCAGTCTCACCACCATGAATTTCAATGACTTCGCTGGAATTGAGTCGGTATTGTCCGCATTGGGGTCCAAGAAAGTGATCCATGACGGTGAGCAGTCGTTCGTCGGATATCAAGTCGATGTAATTCGGAGCCTTATTCATAAGGCCATTCAACCTTACGGTTTGACGACCCAGAAACTCCTCCGCTTCTGGCTCTCCGTAATCATAGGGCGTGTAGTGGTCGACCGAGGTTTGAACAGCGGCGTTGAACTCTGCCAGCCAAGTATCACTGACAAAACCATCCACAATGGCTGCCCCGTCCTGTTCGAGCAGATCGATAAGGTCGTCGGTCGAGCAATCCGGTGCAAGGTGCGTGACTTGTGGCATAACGCTTCTCTTTTATTTTGACCAGTGCACGTGGCGCTCTGAGTATCAAAGCCAGCCATGACTGGATTTTGGTGAGCATCGCCTTTTCAGATTCGATGCGCCAGTCTTTTTAAAATGCCGCCACTGCCGATCAAAAATCGATGGCATTTAGATCAGTAGCAATAGGAAGCGAATCGGGGCAATGTGTGCGCCGGGAGATGTTGGGGTGCCGCTGCCTCACAGCGCAGGCATGCCAACATCTCTTCGCTTCATACTCAGGGCGCGAGCGGTCGGTGCCTCGAGTATTCATTTGATACGGCCCCCGGGAAACGGCTTGGAGTGGTATGCGTAGCCAAGGATTCAACGAAGACAGCACAGCGAGTGCTCGTTATCTGATTGCTACGCTGTGGTGTCGCCTCGCCCCTATTTTGCGTGCCAATCGCAATCGTGTTGCGTTGGCGCTCCTCTGCCTGCTTGGGGCGAAGGCCGGGCTGCTCTGCATTCCTTTTTTACTGAAGGCGCTGGTCGATGGGCTCGATACCGATTCCACGCAGCTGGCAATACACGTAATTTTACTGCTGGTGTTGGCCTATGGAGCCGCCAGGCTGACCAACACATTATTTGCTGAACTGCGGGATACCTTGTTTGGTCGGGTTACAGAAAAGGCCATGCACAGCATTAGCCTACAAACGTTCCGACATGTTCACAGCCTCGACGTTGACTATCACTTAAACCGGCGCACCGGCGGATTGGCTCGAGACATTGAGCGGGGCACCAACGGCATCAGTTTTCTACTTCGTTTTTTTATTTTTAACATTGCCCCCACCCTATTTGAAATTACGATGGTCGCTGGAATTTTGCTGATCAATTACGGTGCGGAATATGCGGCGGTGATTGTCGTATCAGTGCTCCTCTACGGCAGTTTTTCCTTTCGCGCGACGCGCTGGCGAACTCAGTATGTTCGCGAAGTTAATGCAGCTGATTCCGACAGTAACACTCGCGCAGTCGATAGCCTTCTCAATTATGAAACAGTGAAGTACTTCACTAACGAAGCGTTTGAAGCAGAACGCTACGACGTGGCGCTCGATATCTGGGAGCAGGCCCGGCGTAAAAATAGGCTGTCTTTGTTCGCGCTTAATGGAGGCCAAGCACTGATTATTGCTCTGAGCCAAACCGCTATGCTGGGCATGGCTGCAATAGCGGTAGATAAAGGCAGCATGACTCTCGGCGA
>NYTG01000001.1 GCA_002683395.1 Halieaceae bacterium
TACCAATATCCGTGGTCACCTTGCCGTCACTATCAAAGTTGGTGTCTAGGGTGCCATCCGTGTTGTAGCGCACGAGTGCAAAGTCGACTGTGTCAAAGCTACTGCCGCTTGGACTGTGACCCGCCGCCACAATCTTACCGTCGGACTGGATAGCGACGGCGCTAGCAAAGTCTCTGCTACTACCAATAGCCGTGGTCACCTTGCCGTCACTATCAAAGGTGGTGTCTAAATCACCTTCTGCAGCAGCAACCGGACATGCCATCAGCAAATTGATTAACGCGGTAATGCCGATTACGGATCTTGTCATTTGCGACCATGTGAATCCTCAAACTTGGCGATCTTACTTCAAAAATAAAAGAAGAAGCCAATGTTTCAGGCCCCTTTAGTCTCACAAGGAGGTCGAACCAGCAGCCCTCCAATCCACCGCTGTCCAACTAGTCTGACTAGTGGTCAGCTCGTAAACAAAGCGCAGGCTGCAGTACGCTCTCGTGCGTAACAGAACACTAGGAGAGTGAAGATGTCAGACACCAACGACAAGAAAGTAGTACATGAGATCAAGCTGAGTAAGCCCGTGCTGGTCCTGCTGTGGTTCGTAGCGATAGGTATGGTCGGCAAGCCCGTAGGGACGATGGTGTTCCCAGAGGCGATGGCCCAACTGGACAACTACGACACGCTCACCCTCAACATTAGGCATAGCGGAAGCATCTCGAACTAACGATGAGGCTGACTTACGCAATGTACGGCCTGATGGCTGTGGTCTGTTTGACTACATACATCGACGGCTACGGTTTGGCGCACGCCGTTACCGGCATCATAGCGATCATCCTGTGCTACATAGTTATCTACCTAGTAGGCGAACGAGAGAACGGGGATGCTCAACTTAAGAAAGAGTTCGGCATCATGCGTCACCCTGACGGTATCGTAGAGTATGTCCGAATCGCGGACTATCGCGCTATGGAGCAAGCTGAGATAGAGGCCCAAAAGCGAAAGGAGGACAGCTGAGCAATGAAGCTATGGATAGCAATCGTGGTGCTTAATTTCAGCAGTGCTGACGTGATTAGCGCTGTATTGTTGCCTGGCTCTGTGTAGAGTCGCATTATTCTTTTATCTCAGCGGAGTGGAAAAATGAGCGGAGTAATTCAATTTCTGAAAGGCAACGCCGTTTTGCTGGCCTTGGTTGCAATCGTCTTGATTCAACAAAGCGAATTGAAGGAAATGGAGCGCACNNTGAATTACATTTACGCTTCGGTGCAATCCAANAATGATGACATNCAGGTCGTGCTTGACCAAGTGTGGACGATTGGCGATCAAGTGGCGGACGCGAGTGAAGCCATTGCCCCTGAATCGGACGGTTAGTTCAGTAAGGCCCCGGTCACTCGATTAATGGCTTCCGTCGCGTAAAAAAACGGTTGTCCGGGGAGGATATTCCAGCCTGTTAGCACGATCACCAGCTCCAGTTCTGGCAGCAGGATGGGTCGCTGTCCGCCAAAGCCTTTCCCCAAATACGCTNGCTGNGTAGCGCCGCGAAAGGAATACGNCTGTGACCACCATGCGTCACCATATCCCTCACCGTCGGCCCCGGTCGGGTAGCGAGGTGCCAACGAGGCCTGCGCCCAGGCTTCAGGAATAATCTGACGGGTCTGCCAGCGTCCGTTTTGCAAAAAAAGCTGGGTGATTTTTGCGAGGTCACGAGTCGAGAGGTAGAGGCCTTCTTGAGCGTCTGTGAGCCCAAAGGGCGTCCGATCCCAGTAATAGTGCTCTATGCCCAGCGGATCAAAAAGGTGCTCCACCGCAAATTCCTCAATATCAATGCCGGTCGCTTGCCGAAAGATATGACCCAAAATTAGTGTGGCGCCGCTGTTGTAATTAAAGGCAGTGCCCGGCTCTCGGCTCATGGGCAGGCTTATAGTGAATTGCACCCAGTCATGGGCNTTNGCCATGATCGCAAATGAATTCGCCGGATCGGTATANGGCAGATTTTCGTCCCACAACAAGCCNTCGCTCATTGTCAGTAGGTGGCGCAGNGTCATGGCCCGCTTNCGNTCGTCGATATTGGCGACTGNGTCNGCATCAAAAAAAGACAAGACGGGAGTATCNAGGTCGGGAAACACCCCTTCCGCTATNGCGATGCCGATGATGGCCGAGANNACNGANTTGGTAACCGANTGCATNGAGTGAAGNNTGGTATNTCGGTAATAAGGGTGCCACCAGGCGTTNAAGTAGTTATAGGGGCCNCTGGGNTCATTCACCACNAGNGGGCCGGGCNTGGCGGCCTCTTCTTTNTAGATANGCGTGTAGTCGTGNTCGTAATAGGCCTCGAAGACNATTTTCCCATGGCGCGCGACGAGGAANGANTCGATGTAGCCGTATTGACCNGCGAGCAGATCTTCATGNATCAGCGCGAGNGCGTCCGCTGACAGTCCTACTTCTTCTGGTTGCGCTGACTTCCAGTCGCTGTCAGCGGATAGTTGTGCGGTAGCCTCGAATGTGCAAATAACCAAAGAGAGCAGCAGATGGAGCGAGTACTTCACCAGTAGTGACCCCGCTAACCCCGGTTATCCTTTTCGTAGCGACTTTTGATCCAGGCTTTATAGCGGCTGGCACTGCGCATGAACCAGATCACTGCGATCACCATTACGACGCTAAATAAACTAAAAAACAGTTCATTGGACAGTTCCATGTTGATTACTCCTTAAGCTGATTGCGAGCATCTAACCACGCCGCAGCCCCTGTTTCAAAGCGCCTGATTTGGGGTGCTGTTGGGATCTCGAGGCATCCCGCGACGCGCTCAACTCCGAACCCGATATTCCCGATTGCGAGAGCTTCTAGTCTAGCGAATCAGCTCTCGGCGCTGTTTCAATTGAACGGCCCGCATCAAACCAAATAGGAGCCGTCCAGGCTCGCTCCTGTATGGTTTTTGGGATCCGTTCGTTATCGCAGCCATCGGGCCGCTCTGATTCGGGTAACGATTGGCAGAGCCGGGTGGACCAACGGCAGCTGGGGTTCTCGATCGCTCGGGCGTAGTACACCGCGTCGCGTGTAGGGTCGAAGTCGGGATCTTCCCAAACGCCACAGAGCGTCGAGAAGCCTTCGCCAGTTGCCTTGCAGCTGAGCGTATCGACGCTGGCACCATTGTGAGGGTTACCTGCTACGTCTATGACGGCTTGATGAAAAGCGCCATACTCTCCGATCCAGCCTTTGATGATCTGCAGGCGCTGAAGCGGATGACCCGGAGATGCGGCAGTGCCGGGGTCGGCGTTCGCCGCGACAACAAACCGGGGGTTTGCCTGATTTTCTGAACGGGCGGGCAGGGTATCCCCCATGGGCACGCCCGCACGATAACCCGCCTCCGCAAGCTGGGGGCGCTTGCACAGGTCTTCGGGTAAGTCCCAGCCTCCGAAGAAGCGCGGTGCAATGCGAGGCCCGCTCGTGGCGAAGGTCTCCCGTCGTTTCAGCGCCGCGAAGATGGCATCGCGGCTGTTTTCCTCGGCCCACACGCCGGCCAAGCCGCCCGGATTTTGGAACACCGCCGCACGGGGGCGGTCGTTAACGGTGAGCGCCTGCGCCGTAGTCATGCCAAATTTATAAGGCCGNTCGTATTCGCTGACCGCGCCCGGTGCGGCAGTATGAGTATCAGTGCTACCGATCAGGCCGAATTGATAGGGATTCACTCCGAGTCTTTGTTTTTCTCTGAGACCATCGATCAAGGCGTAGCGCACGTAGTCGTTGCGGCTAGTGCAGCCTTTTCCCATCTGTGCACCGTTGCCTGCATCTTCTTGGCAATCTTCAAGGTCCGGTTGTCCAAAGTCGCGAATTTTTTCAAAGTCGCAGAGTTCGTCCTCACCGCCCATCACGCCATACATGCCGTTACGGCATTCGCTTTCTCCCTTGATTTGCATCATCTCTACAACGGGCTCTAACCGCGCCCTAACGGCCGCTGCTTGTTGCTGTGCTTCAAGCGGCAGGCCTGCGTACTCGGCGCGGAATAGCTGTCCATTAGAGAGATTGGGATTGTGCGGTATAGCGATGGCGTCACAACCAGTCCCCGAGTCGTTGCATTGCTCCAGAAGTTGTCGCCGCATGTCTATCTCAGCAGGCGTCTCGAGTGACGAGATGGGTAGCTCGGGGACGATCTCATTTCGCAAGATGATGTTGCGATGAATTTTGGTCGACTGCGGTGCGCGGCTGTATTCCCAGGCGTGAAAGGTAGTGAAGCTGCAGTCTGCAGAGCGATCGTACCAGCGCTCGGCGGATGCCTGCGTCGCCTGCCAAACGTTCGCCAGCTCCTTGCGGCAAGTCGATTGATCGTCTCCACAGACATCGTTGCGGCGACCGCCAATCTCAACGAGACCAGCGATTCGTGCTCGAAAGCCTTTGGCGCCCAATAGTGTTGCCAGCAACGATTCCTGTTCACCNCGATAGATGGCGCATCCCGCGCTGTCGTAGGAGGGCGATCCGGGTGTTGTGCACAGAGAGACCTCTGCCATCCACTCCGCGTGATCGGTTACCGCGGCAAAGTCGAGAGGCCGGTCGATGCGGATTGTTCTCGCGCCGGCCGCGGATGAGCCGCCAAAAATTACAATCGGCGTGCCCGTGGCAAAAGCATATGCATCATCGGGAAGGGTGCGTGTCCCCAGCGAATTGGCATCCATTGATAGCGAGGTATGCAGGTGTAAGTCTCCGAAGAGCGGTTGCCGATCCTTTACTGCACTGCTGCAGGCTTCTCTTGCCATTGGTTCGCGAGCGGCTGGGNGTTCGGGAGGTGGATCCCAGGGGTCGCTACTGAGGATGAATTGACCTATGTCGCAGCCGGGCAGCGATGCGAGAGTGGCAAACACTGCTAGCGGTAACAACGCGCATCGCCCGTCCTTCCGAATGTTGATCACAGCCTAATCCTCAGAAATTCGATGCACCCAGCCCAATACCGCCATCGACCTCCAGCGCGACCCCTGTTACCCACTCGGCACAAATCAAATACTCCACGCCTTCGGCCACCTCTGTTCCGGTTCCGATNCGTCCGAGGGCGTGCAGTCCTGCCACGGCGTCGTAGCGGTCTTGGGCCTCTTCAGCGCTAAAGATGCCCGCACGCAGATTGAGCTCTGTAGAAACAGCGCCGGGTAAAATGCACCCCGTACGAATCTGCTTGGGGCCGAGCTCCGCGGCCATTACCTTGGTTAGTCCCTCGAGTGCGGCCTTGGTCGTGGCATAGGGCGAGGCTCCCGGAAACGCCCGTCGTGTGTGGGTCGATCCGATGAATACGATAGCGCCCTGAGTGGCCTCGAGATG
The DNA here is from genome assembly GCA_002683395.1 of Halieaceae bacterium. GTDB lineage: Bacteria > Pseudomonadota > Gammaproteobacteria > Pseudomonadales > Halieaceae > Luminiphilus. Next base: position 5,287 of record NYTG01000001.1, read on the forward strand.
GGGCACGACCATACTCGAGAGCATCATCGCTGAGATGACGTTGGTGTTGAAAGCATCCTGCAGGAAGGCCTCCGTGTAGCCGTCGACGGGCTGCCGGTACATGTTCGCAGCATTATTGACCAAGGCGTCGAGTTTGCCCCCGCCGTGCGTTACGGCAGCGGCCACCATGCGCTCTCTATCACCCTGTGCTGTCACATCGCCTTGGATAATGTGGCAGTGCTCGCCGAGCTCCGCTTGAACGGCCTCGAGCTTTGCGAGCCTGCGGCCGCTGATCGTAACCCTTGCGCCTTCCTGACAAAAACGTCGAGCACAGTCGGTGCCGATGCCAGAGCCGCCGCCAGTAACCAAGATAGACATACCCTTCATGCTTTTCATTGACTTAACCTTTTTATGCGCGGGTCGCTTGGAGTGGGATAAGCCCCGTATTTCACCTCAGCAGGCTATTCCCTCAAGCCCGCCTGCTGCATCATGGGTAACAGCGTGTCGCGGAACTGGGTCAGACCCTCTTCGTAGTTGACCCAGCTCAAAGTGATTCCGTCGAGTCCAGCCGCTGAGAAAGCGAGCATGCCATCAATAATTTGTTCGGCTGTTCCAACNAGCGGAATGGCACCGTAGCCCGCAATCAGGTTGGCCGCCATGGCTTCCCAGCCGTCTCCCAGAGCGCTCTGGGAATTGGGAACGAGCACGTCGAGCAGATTGCGCACACCCTCCCAGTCGCCTCGGTCATAGACATATTCGCGGACAAAGTCCTGAGCCTCTTTTTCGGTCTCCCGGCACACAATGTAGGCCTGCCCAAAGATCTGCATGTCGCGGCCATATTTTTCNTTGGCCAGTCGTCGCCCATTGGTNGCGACTTGACCTGCCTTTTCCATGTCTTGTGCNACCACAAAGTTAAAGTCGGCGTGGGCGGCTGCAAATTCCTGGCCGCTCTGGCTATTACCTGCACTCATTAGTGCAGGCCATGGGCGCTGCAANGGNTTGGGCTCTGAGTAACAGCCGGGGGAGGTGAAGTGCGGACCCTCGTAATCGAACTCGCCATCAACGGTCCATAGCTCTTTGCACAACGAAATCCAGTCATCGGCTACCTCGTAGCGCACGTCATGCTCTTTTTGGGGGACGCCAAACATCGCGATCTCTCGCTCATTCCATCCCGCGACAATATTTAAGCCAAAGCGTCCGCCCGAGATATGGTCAATTGTTGCGACCTCTTTGGCGGCCCGGACTGGATGGACGGTCGGCACGTGAAACGTGGCGAAAACGCCGATTTTTTCGGTTTTCGCTGCTAATCCCGCTGCCCAGGTGAAGGTTTCGAAATTGCGGTGATTAAAATTGACCTTNCCNCCCATGCCCTTCCAGCGCGCCACCGGTATCACGGCNTCAATGCCTGCTTGTTCAGCCAGCTGGGCCACCCTGACGGATTCATTCCATTCGACCTTGAGCGTATCCGGGCGATCGGTCATGGAGCAGCCGCTGCTCACATTGAGTCCGAAAACCCCCAGCTTGAGCTTGTGCGGGCTCGCTTTTAAGGGATGTATGGGAGATTCTTCTGTCATAGGCTAGGCTCGGACGTAGATGCTCCGATCAGTGTCGCAGACTCTATTTGGCTTGACTAGAGACGGTAAAAAATTAATAAATATAATATAAACAGGTAGTTACATATTATATATGCAACTTTTTCTATTAAGTGAAGGGTAGATACCGCCACGCTTTATCCAGAATACTGAAAACCGGTTGGAGGAGGCTGGCGTACACTCCCCGATGAGAAGAAGGGAGCCGGCACATGCCCGAACCGATATCAGTTGAGAGTGTTACCCCTGACGGGCTATGCAGTCGTGGCGAGTTTCAGGCGCAACGCGACAAACTTGAATCNCTGCTNCGTGATGCCAGCAGGGCNGCAATGTATGGCGGTAGAGTTGCCTCTGATGATCTTGCGGACATGACCCTTGAGCNGGAGGTCGAGCATCGGCTACAAGGCCTCATTCTTCGAGCTAAAGGCATCGTGTCAGAGGAGATGCTGGTTCGCCATCAGCGCGAGATCCCCGTAGACGAAATTCCCGACTATGCTGTCACTCACCTACTGATTGAATTGGGCGAGCGCGAGCTTCGGAGCGGCGCCAAGCAGTAGGGCNNATCCGCTAGGATCGACGGGCGCGCGATTACCNGTGCCTACTTGCCTGGNCACTTCGTGGTNGCTAGGCAGNCTGACTGGGCTATCCCGTAACTTTTGTTGGTTGACCACCTGATCATTGCGCATCACCCTAGCGGCTTACCGTCTCGTCGNCGGGAATCTGGATGTACTTTACGCTCGCCTGTCTCGCCTTTGTTGTATTCACTTATAGCCTGATTTCTGATCGCATTGAGCGGCTCTCGCTNTCTGGCCCGATCGTATTTGTTGCCNTCGGTGTGGCCCTGGGGCCGCTCGGACTGGAGTGGTTNAGCCNGACGGGAGAAGCGTTTAACGGCAAGGCCATCATTGATATCACGCTGGCCTTGTTCCTGTTTGTGGATGCTGCCAATGCGAATCTAGGGGTGCTCAGAGGTAGCTGGCGGTTGCCGGGCAGAATGTTGCTGCTGGGTCTACCCGGCAGTATTTTTATCGGCGGCGCCTGCGCTGTGCTGTTGTTTCCCACGCTGTCGCTATACGAAGCCGCCATACTAGGCACCATACTGGCTGCCACCGACGCGGCGTTAGGGAAGGCGGTTGTGACTAACCAGAGCGTGCCCTCCCATCTGAGAGAGGGCTTGAGCGCCGAGAGTGGCTTAAATGACGGCTTGTGCGTCCCTGTTTTGCTGTTTTTTATTGCGCTGGAGCAGGGTGCCGCGACGCGAGGAGAGGGGCTGGCGCTGGAACTGCTGAGCGAAGAAATCGGTATCGGAGTGCTAGTGGGCGCCGTGCTTTCACTGATTGCCGCAAGAGCGGTACTCATGGCAAGGGCAGCGGGATGGTTGGGGCCTATTTGGCAGCGAATGAGTGTGCCTGCGCTGGCCCTCTTGATTTTCGCGGTTGCTCAGGCGCTGCATGGCAGTGGTTACATTGCTGCGTTTGTTGGCGGGCTTTGTTTCCGAGGCGCCATGAAGCAAGACGTGCACTCCATGCTATTGCCTGCCGAGAGTGCAGCCGAATTATTGGCGATGTTTGCTTGGATGACGTTTGGCATGATGCTGGTGCCAGCTGCGCTGCCCTTTATNGGTTGGGCAGAGGTNCTCTATGCGGTGCTCAGCCTCACGGTGATTCGNATGTTACCCATTATGCTGTCGCTTTCCGGAACCCGAGAGCCATTGTCGAGCCGTGCGTTTCTTGCTTGGTTTGGGCCCCGTGGATTGGCCAGCCTCGCCTTTGCAACGATCGTTTGGTCAGAGCAATTACCGGCCTCGGGAACCCTGATGGCCGTCACGATTGTCACTGTCGGAATTAGTTTGGTTGTTCACGGCGTGACCGCACGGCCGTTTGCGCGGCGATTGGCGGCCAGCTATACCGAGTAGAGGTGTCGAGGGCGATGTATAGTGCTAAAAGTGTTTAGCAAGGGCGAAGAAAGGGGCTTGGTGATGGGTGATCGTGGGCGGTACCGGAGGCAGTGTGCGGCAATTTATTGATGAATATCTCGATCGCCATCAGACGGTGCTAACGCAGTTAGCCGCCTGCGCAGATGANATTGAGCAGCTATCACAACGCTGTGTGGCAGCGCTCTCTCGTGGTAATAAGCTGTTGATCTGTGGTAACGGAGGTTCTGCAGCTGACGCCCAGCATTTGGCGGCAGAGCTGGTCGGGCGTTTCGTCGGGGATCGGCGGGCCCTCGCTGCCATTGCTCTGACGACAGATACCTCCGCTTTAACGGCTATCGCCAACGATTATGGGTACGACGCGGTATTCAGTCGACAAGTCGCGGGCCTGGCTCAAAAGGGCGATGTGTTGCTCGGTATTTCAACTTCTGGGCAGAGCGCCAGCGTGCTAGCCGCCTGCGAGACGGCCCGATCACTGGGTTGTGATGTGCTGGGTCTCACGGGCCGGGATGGGGGCGCATTGAGGGCGCAGTGTGACGCGGTGGTCGTGGCGCCGGCCGACGAGACTGCGCATATTCAAGAATGCCACATTGTCGTGGTCCATCTGCTGTGTGCCTTGATCGAAAAAGGGCTGGAGCTCGCTTGAGCTCGCGCAGCGATAGCGCTCTTCATTCAGCCTTATGAGCCCTGCCGCTTTTCTNGATCGTGACGGGGTCATCAACGTTGATCATGGTTACGTCAGCACCTGGGAGCAGTTTGAGTTTNTCCCGGGGGNACCGGAGGCGTTGCGGCAATTGCAGGACGCGGGCTANCGCTTNATTGTGGTGAGCAATCAGTCAGGCATTGGCCGGGGTCTCTATACCGAGGCCGACCTNAATAGGTTGAATGAGCAAATAAACGGCCACCTCATGCAGACAGTGGGCGCCGACATCACTGGGTTTTATCACTGTCCGCATCATCCCACCGAGGCGCAGGGAGAGTATTTGACGCAGTGTGATTGTCGGAAGCCCGCGGCNGGAATGATTACCCGGGCGGTTCGAGAGCATGGCATCGATGTTGAGCGGTCTTTGTTAGTGGGGGACAAGCCCTCTGATATTGAGGCGGGCAAGGCGGCTCGGGTTGCTCGGCTGTTTCGGGTGGTGCTGCCCGGGATGGTGGTCACCGACGAGGCAGGCGTTAGCCTTGTCGCNGGGCTGAAGGACGTGCCGCGGTTAGTGTGACCCGCCCTTTCAGTATGAGTTGTCAGATGTGATCGACGCACGCAGCTCAGCGCGCTAGAACGTGTAACCAAACGCCTCAATNTCAGCAGCGAAGTGTNGCGCGACCAGCGCGTTGGTTCGGTCGTCGTAATAGTCGCGATAGTCGCTTCGTNCGGTAGCACGGCGACGATGGGGCAGAGATTGTTTCGGTAAACCGATCCGNTCGCAGCATTTATCAAAGTCAGCCTGAAGTGATTCGTACCGGCCGACGTAGTCAACGATCTGCTCTCCGTTGAGGTCAACCAGATANTGCAGCTGTGGCGTGATCGAGGTGCTGATGTGGTATTGCCAGGGGAGCTCCGGGTCGAGTTTTCGATGCAGAAAGTCAGNGAAGGACTCATCGCCTTGCAGCAGCTGAGGTCGCTCGCGCTTGATGTGGTGGTAAGAGCTGACTTGAAGGTCCCAGGGGTTGCGGACAAAGGCAAATTTGAAGAGGCCTTCNAAGACCTCTCTTGGGAGCATTTCCTGCGCCGTGATCACTTTGCAGTGTCGNGGGAGTTTAATGCCGAGGCTGTGCCCGGTCGCACCGCTCATTTTGCTCGCTATCCACTGAGGGAGGTAGTAAGGNTCGCGCCAGCGATAACGCTGCAACGCGTTGCGAACGCTGGTGCCACCTGTTTTGGCAATGTGAATAAATAAAAACTGGTAGCGTCGGGATAGCAGCATGATTCGCTTGGGTTTCCTGTGCGTGTCTCGTCACGGGTCCTACATCAAAACCGCGGTGCTTCAACGTAACGGGCACGTCGAGCGGGCGTAGGCGATGCTAAACTAGCACACTGGCCGCTGTTAAGAGTTTTTCATGTCCACCTTGCCACATCAGGAGTCATCGCTGGAGAACTGGTTTCAGCGCANCAGAGGCATGCACGTAGCCTGGTGGGTNATTGGCTGGGTTGCGCTCTTCGGGGTGCTCTCAGCAACACAGCTGGTGATTTGGCTGGNAGCGGTCAGCTCTATCGGGCTGATGGTGTTCACCCGGGGTCAATGGATGAATACGCCGGGTGCGCAGGCCTATGGGTTGCTGCTGGCGTGTTTTCTTATTCCCGGCTTGCTGTCGCTTGCCGATGCGATCGACTTCAATCGCGCGGTGTCTACCAACGCTAGGCTGCTTGCGTATGGGCTGGCCGGCCTGCTATTTCTCAGGATTGGGCCGACCGAGCAGCAGTGGCCGGCAACGGTACTGTGGTTGACGGCGTTACTGGTTATCTGGAGCATCGATGGCATCGTTCAGGAGTGGCGGGGCATCAGTCTCAGCGGTTACCCGCTGTTTACCGGTTTGCCAGAGGGCCACAAAGTGACGGGCTCCATGGGCNTAGACTATGGGCCCAAGCTGGCGGTGTTATCNCCCTTTCTGTTTGAAGCCCTGCGGCTTCATGGTCGNCGACTGCCCTTGCTTTGGCTGGNAGTCCCGCTGTTGGCNGTGGCNGTTTCACTTAGCGCGAGTCGTTACTCCGCAATGTTGCTGCTAGTGAGCGCGTGGTCTTGTGGCGTATTGTGGGTGCGCGGCCGCACCTCTCGCAGCTACTGGACACCCGCGCTGGTCTTATTGCTATCGCTGTCGGGCTTGCTTATCCCCATTGCGCTCATACCACACCTGGCCGAGCGGCTAGCGTTACTCGGAGGCAGTCTGTCTGCCAGTCAGGAAGAGTTGAATGTCGCGCTCGCGTTTCGTCCAGAGCTGTGGAAAGCGAACTGGCTGGTTTTTTCAGATCATTGGATAAACGGTGTGGGGCTTAGAGGCTCCGCAGCCGCGGTTAATCCTCTCTTGGCCTCATCGGCTTTGTTTCCGGAGGCCATGTTAAGCAGGCCATGGCACCCCCATTTAGGCGTTCTGGAAATTGCCGCGGATTCGGGGCTGATCGGCGTTCTGTTCTATCTGATATTTGTCGTGCTGATCATTAAATGGATGTGGGCTGCGAATCGGGCGCAGCAGGGTGCCGTTACCACCTTTCTGACGATTGCNTTATTGGCGATGTTTCCGCTCTCCAGTGCGTTATCGATGTACTCCTTTNCCACCGGGTCACTGACCTGGCCAGCGCTAGCGNTAGCGNTNGGCGTTTACTTTAGGAACAAATCCTAGGTAAGACGCCAATGCCGGGAGCCTGTAGTATTCACATCTACGCTGGTGAAGGCCGCTTCGAATCAATACACTGGCTCCGTTACGGTAACGGGCGCCGGGTATCCAGTGAGATGCGCGGTGGCATTGATGCAGCGACTCTCCGATCTTTCGCCCTCTGTTATATGGGTGTTCCTGTTTTTCACCCTCTCTCTATCCTCGGCGACGAGACAGTTCATCTGGCTCATGGCGTTGGTCGGGCTAATTGTGTTCGCCCGCGGGCCCCGGGACTTTCTCTCCGATGATGGCGTTCGCAAGTTCTGGATTGTGCTGGCCTGTTTTTTGTTGCCGGCTGTGTTCTCACTGTTCGACGCGATCAACTTCGAGCGCTCCCTGTCCGGAGCCGTTCGTTTCTTGTCGTATGGTTTTGCCGTGTGGGTGTTGTTGCAGATCAAGTTAGATCGCTCTGAAAGCCATCGACTGATGTCGCTGGTGGGGGCGGTCATGATGCTATGGGTGGTCGATGGATTGGTGCAACTGCTCACGGGATACAGCGTGTTCGGCAATCCGTTGATTGAGCTCGATTCGGGCGACACTTTAGTTACCGGCAGCCTGCGCATGGGGTATGGCTCGACTTTGGCGATCTTGTCACCGTTCTATTTGGAGGCGTTGCGACGAACAGGTGCTGGCCCTCTTAACAGCATTTTGGCGCTGCCGCTGTTTGCCGCGATTATGATGAGCGGGAACGAGGCCTCCATGATTCATGCGCTGGTCGCCCTGGCCGGCTACGCGTTTATTCTGCGTCGTCTGGAATCCGACGCTCAGGTGACCCCCTGGCTGCTGTCTCTGCTGTTTATCTTTGCTCTCGCGGCCCTATTCGGACTCATTCTCAGCGATACTTTTAGTGCCTCGGCGGCGGGACAGGCGGCGTCTGACGCTTACCGGGCTTTTGACTACCTGCCTATCTTCTGGGAGTCGGCTTGGCAGGGGTTTACCGATCACTGGGTGAATGGTGTGGGCATTCGCGGGTGGGGCTCCCTGGTGGTGTCCATGGAGAGCATCAACGTGTTACCCGTGTCCGAGCGATGGCATCCGCATCTTTACGCACTGGAAGTCGCCGTCGACACCGGTGTTCCCGGTTTGCTGGGATATGGCTTATTCTTTGTTTTTCTGGGACGTCGATTGTTCGATGCGAGACCCGAAGTGGCGCTGAGCTCTTTGGTGGTGATTTTGGCCTTGTTTCCGCTTAACAGCTCTGTGTCCTTTTATTCCTACTTTAACGGCAACATTCTTTTTCTGACTTTGGCGCTGCTCATCGCTCTAGATCGCGATCTGAAGCCGCTACCGCAGTTGGATCCGGTTCATGAAGCCCCATCAGGCTGAGCACGACGCCGGTGGGGATCGACCGCTCCGCGTATTGATTATCCGGTTGAGCGCCATCGGCGACGTCGTCTTTGCTTCGCCTTTGGTGGACGCCATTAGGCGCCGCCATCCCGACGCAGAGATTTGTTGGCTGGCAGAATCGATGGTGGCGCCGCTGTTGATTCACCATCCGGGCCTCAAAGCCGTGCTGATTTGGCAGCGTCGCGAGTGGCGTGAGTGGCTTGTGCGGGGACGATGGCTGCGTCTGATCCGCGAGGTGCGCGCGTTTCGACAGGCGCTTCGGTCACAGCATTTTGATGTCGTGCTCGATGCGCAAGGACTGCTGAAAAGCGCATTTTTGGCATGGATGACTGGGGCGCCCGTTCGTGTGGGGTTTCGCTCGAAAGAGCCCACGTCACGGTTTCTGACGGAGCGGATTGAAAAGGATCTGACGCCGACCATCAGTTCTGAATATCGAGGGCTTGCTGCTTATATGGGGTATGACCCCGCCGACTTTTCGATGCAGGTGTCACTGTCGCCCGCTGAGCGTGATTACGCTGAGAGATTTCACGAGGACAGGCCTTACGCGGTTTTGTGTCCCTTCACGACTCGGCCGCAGAAGCACTGGCCGGAGACGCATTGGCGAGACCTCGCAGGACGGATGGTTGAGCAGGGCTGGCGCGTTGTCGTGCTGGGCGCACCGTCAGATGAGGCCGCGGCCGAACGGATATTTAGCGTGCACAATATTGAGCTCATGGTGGGCCGGAGCGCTTTGCTGGAGAGTGCGGCGCTGGTCAGCCGCGCTAGCTTGGTGATCGGTGTAGATACGGGTCTTACGCACATGGGCTGGGCCTTTTCGGTGCCGACAGTGGCGCTGTTTGGATCGACCCGCCCGTATCTCGATATCGGCGACCACACGGGTTCAATCCTGTATGAGGGGCTTTCTTGCTCACCTTGCAGGCGCAAGCCTACCTGCGGTGGTTCTTTCGAGTGTATGAGCGCCTTAACACCGAGCGGTGTTCTGCATGTCGCGCAGGGCTATTTATCCACAGAGTCTTCTGCTGGCCGCGTGGTAGCATCTTCCGCGAATCGGGAAGAGGCTATTTAATGTCTGCGTTGCCTGACATGCATAACCGTAATGTCACCGTTATCGGTGACGTAATGCTTGATCGTTTCTGGAGCGGCGCTAGCAGGCGCATGAGCCCTGAGGCCCCCGTGCCCGTTGTGAATGTTACAAAACAGGAGGATCGTGCCGGCGGCGCGGGCAACGTGGCGGTGAACCTGGCCGAGCTGGGTGTGTCTGTTTCATTAGTGGGGCTTTGTGGCGAGGATGAGCACGCGCGTGCACTGCGGGCCTGTGTTGAGGCGGCGGGCGTGCGCTGGAATGTCATGCCATGCGCGGCCGAAACGATTGTAAAGCTGCGGGCGCTGAGCCGTAATCAGCAGTTACTGCGGATGGACTTCGAGGAGTCTTTGGCGGACTACGCGAACGATCTGTTTGTGAGATATGCCCAGCAGCATCTGGCCGATGCGGATTTGGTGATTTTTAGCGACTACGCTAAAGGGTCGCTGGAGCTTGTGCAGCCGTTGTTAGCTCGTTGTCGCGAGCTGGGTAAGCGTACGCTGGTAGATCCCAAGGGCCTCGATTTCGAGAGATATCGCGGTGCGACCGTGCTGACACCGAACCTTGCAGAGCTGGAGGCCATTGTGGGCCGCTGCGACAGCGAGGCGGCACTGATAGAAAAGGCCGATGCGGTCAGGGCGTCGCTCGACATCGAGGCCATACTGGTGACTCGCAGTGAGGCCGGCATGACATTGATTCAAGCGGGCCAGGCGCCGCAGCACTTCACCGCCAGCGCGCGGGAGGTGTTTGATGTGACCGGAGCCGGAGATACCGTCATTGCGGTGATGGCGGGCTGCCTCAGCGCGGGCCTGTCGATGCGCGACGCGGCGCACTTTGCGAATCGCGCCGCCGGCGTTGTGGTGGCGAAATTGGGCACGGCGAGCGTGACCCCGGCGGAGCTGNAGAGTGCCGCAGCGGTGCCGCGCTTAAATACCGGNCANGATGTNATGAGNGANTCAGAGCTGGCCAGTGCGCTGGCCGACCTGCGCTCTNCTGGGAAGCGGGTGGTCATGACNAATGGTTGTTTCGACTTGATTCATCCGGGACACATCCGATACNTGCGGCAGGCAGCNGCNCTGGGTGACGTGCTAGTGGTGGCGGTCAACGATGACGACTCGGTGCGTCGGTTGAAGGGCGCATCCCGNCCCCTGAATACGGTGAGCGATCGAATGGCTGTGCTGGCTGGGTTGGAAGCGATCGATTTTGTCGTGCCTTTTTCAGAGGATACCCCTGAACGTGTCATCGAGGTCCTGGCGCCCGATGTGTTGGTCAAGGGCGGCGATTACAGCATAGAGCAAATTGCGGGGCACGAGTCCGTGCTTCAGCGAGGGGGTGAGGTGCGCATATTAGATTTTTTTGCTGGGCACTCTACAACTGGGCTGATTGAACGCCTTCAAGACTGAATGCTGTTTCGATTGTCTTAGGTGGACGGAGAGGCTTCGGCGAGTGCTTTTAACGCCAGGCAGGCCAGTAAGCCTTCCAAAAAGGGGAGTATCCGCTCCATAAAAGGGATTCCCTAGGGAGTGCCAGAACGATACCCCCAGCAACGTGTTTTGCCAATCCTGCCTCTAAAATGCGCTACTCTCGGCGCTTTCTGACCATCAGCGCTGCCGGACAGTGCGAGGAGCCATGGGTGCGACGTTTTGTTGATTTGTCGATTTACCTAGAAAACGAGGTGGTGAGTGACCCGCCTGTCATGAAGCCGAATATCGACTACATCACTCATGATATTGGGGCGCAGCAGATGGCGGCGTTTTTCCCCGGGTTAGAGAGTGAGGACCTTCCGGACGGGGAGGGATGGGCGATCGAGTTCGTCCAGTTGTGCACGCATAACGGCACGCATCTTGATGCGCCTTACCACTTCCATCCAACGATGAACGAGCAGGCCGGTGGAAAAGAGCGGGCGATTACCATAGACGAGGTCCCCTTGGAGTGGTGTTTTCAGCCCGGAGTAAAACTCGATTTTCGTGAGTTTTCAGACGGCTATGTGGTGACGGCAGACGATGTTGAGGAAGAGTTAAAACGCATCGGCCATACACTCGCTCCACTGGAGATTGTGGTGGTGAATACCGCCGCTGGCGGTGCTTACGGACAGGACAATTTTGTCAGCAAAGGTTGTGGGATGGGGTATGAGGCGACGATGTTTCTGCTGGAGCAGGGTGTTCGTGTCACCGGCACCGATGCCTGGAGCTGGGACGCTCCCTTTGATCAGACCGCAGCGCGCTATGCCGAGAGCGGCGACGCCAGCCTGATCTGGGAGGGGCACAAGGCAGGGCGCCATATTGGCTACTGCCATCTCGAAAAGTTGCACAACCTTGAGGCCTTGCCCGCTAGCGGCTTTACCATCAGTTGCTTTCCGCACAAAATTCGGGGCGCATCTGCGGGCTGGACCAGAGCCGTGGCGATCATAGACGAGTAGGGCTCAGGCAAGCGCCTTCAGCGTGGCGTAAGCCTCCAGCGCCGCCTCCCGGGCGGTTTTATGATCCACCATGGGAGAGGGATAGGTTTCACCGAGCGCAACACCGGCTTCGGCCAGCACATCGGCAGGCGCTTCCCAAGGTTTGTGCAAGTACTGATCAGGGAGACCCGCGATCTCGGGCACCCACCGGCGAGTATAGCCACCGGTCTTGTCGAACTTCTCTCCCTGCGCGATGGGGTTAAAAATACGAAAGTAGGGCGATGCATCGGCACCTGACCCGCCGACCCACTGCCAGCCGCAGGCGTTCGAGGCGAGATCTGCATCTAACAGACAATCCCAGAACCAGGCTTCTCCCTGCCGCCAATTGAGCAGCAGGTGCTTGGTCAGAAAAGAGGCAACAACCATCCGCACCCGGTTATGCATAAATCCGGTTTGCCACAGCTCACGCATGCCGGCATCGACAATGGGGTAACCGGTTTGGCCTGTTTGCCAAGCCGCGAGGCGTTCGGCGTTATCTGCCCAGGGGAAAAAACTGAACTTTGGATTAAAGGCCTCGTCGGGCATGGTCGGAAAATGGAACAGCAGGTGATAACAAAACTCTCGCCAGCCAATCTCGCTCAAGAATTTATCGATTGATCCGACGGCATCAGCTTGTTCGCGTTTCGCCGATTGAGCGGCGTGCCACACCTGCCGGGGTGAGATGTTGCCGTAGCGGAGGTAGGGCGACAGTCTGGACGTATTGGGCTCTGAGGGAATGTCTCGACCATCGCCGTAATCCGGTACGTGATCATTCAAAAACCGCGCGAGAGCCTCCTGGGCGCCCAACTGCCCCGGTTGCCACAGGTCGTTCCATCCCGAGGCCCAATTAGGCAGAGAGGGCGTGAGTTCCCAGTCGGTAATATCTTCCGAGCGGGGTGTTTTGCCGTGGCCAGTGAGCGTCGGTGGTGGCAGAGGATAATGAGGCTCGGGACGCCGATTGCAGGCACGCCAGAAGGGCGTGAACACCTTGAAGGGCGTGCCACCGCCCGTGGCAACATCTTCGGGTTCGAAAAGTAGCGTGCCCGGGTAGCGCTTGAGCGTGGCGTCGATTGTGGAGAGTCGGTCTAGAACAGATTTTTCGAGGGTCTCAGACCAGGGCTGGTAGTGCCGACTGCAGTAGACCCGCTCGGCGCCTACTTCGGAGGCCAGCTCGGCAAGTACCTCTGCTGTTGCACCAGAGCGCAGGGTCAGGTCAATTCCCTGGTCTGCAAGGCTGGTTTGCAACGCCACCAAGCTGTGGTGCAGCCACCAGCGACTCGCCCCCCCGGGCGACCACTCACCGCCTAGATCGGGATCCCGTATGAAAACCGGGACGACCGGACCCGCCTCCGCTGCCGCTGCCAAACCGGGCAGATCGGCCAGCCTGAGGTCATCGCGAAACCAGTAGAGGGAGACATCAGCCATGAAGTTGTTCCTGAGCAGCATGTCGCAGGTGATGAGCACACTCGGCGAGCAGGGAGAAGGGTTCCGTGTCGTACTTGTGCCAGCACAAGTCGTCTGCACGGGTCTGGCCTTCGTTAAGAATAATCAACGGTTTGCCCCGCTCGGCGGCATATCGACAGAATCGTAGCCCGGAATATACTGACAGGGAGCTGCCTAGGACCATCATGCCTTGCGAGGCGTCGATTAATTGATAGCAAGCCTCAACCGTTGGCTTGGGTACTGTGCCGCCGAAGAAAACCACATCGGGCATCAGTGTGCCATTGCATCGGCTGCACTGGGGTATGCTGAAATCACTGATGATTTGTTCGGGCAGGTCAGCGTCGCCGTCGGGACGGATGTTTAAAGAGGCAGCGCTAGGCAGGCTGTTATGCGTTTCCAGCCAGGTCTGAAGGGTGGAGCGCGCTTCAATGGCGGAACAGTCGAGGCATCGAACCTGATCGAGACGCCCGTGCAGGTCGATCACCTGTTTGGAGCCCGCTTGCTGGTGAAGTCGGTCCACGTTCTGAGTGATCACGCCAGAGAGCGTACCGGACCGCTCAAGCTCGGCCAGTGCGTCATGAGTGCTGTTGGGGAGGGCTTTGGCAACCCTGGGCCACCCCAGTGCTGACCGGCTCCAGTATCGCCGCCGCCGCGCCGCGTCGCTGACAAACTCATCATGCTGTATGGGCTGACTTCCCAGCCACTTGCCGCCGTGGTCGCGATAGGTCGGAATCCCTGACGCCTCGCTGACGCCGGCGCCCGTCAGTGCCACCCAGGGCGCATGCGCTGTGAGTGCTGCTAATAGAGAGTCAACCGATTTGCTCATAGAGCGTATACGTCTCTGGAGCGACGCGGATTCCCGCGCATCGCCGAAGGAGGCATACCTTGCATATTTTGATCACAGGAGGGACCGGCTTGATTGGCACTGCTGTCTGCCGGGCGCTGCATACCCGAGGCCATCAGCTGACCGTGTTGACCCGGCAAGAGCGCGCTCCGGAGACGGGAGTCACCTTCGTGACGGCTTTGCAAGACTGCGCCGGTGGTGTCGACGCTGTGATCAATTTGGCGGGTGCCGGCTTGGCTGACAAGCGCTGGACCGCCTCTTACAAGCGTGAAATTGTCTCGAGCCGTATCGATCTCACGCGGGATCTGGTCGAGTGGATGGCCGCGCAGCCCGCACCTCCCGGGAGATTGATTAGTGCCAGTGCCATTGGCTACTACGGGGCGTCGGAGGAGGCTGTCTTTACCGAGGAGTCTGCTGCAGGTGAGGGCTTTTCGGCGACGCTGTGCCAGCAGTGGGAGCAGGCGGCGAGCAAGGCTTCGTCTGCGGGGGTACAGGTTGTCACGCTGCGCCTCGGGGTGGTACTGGCCAAAGAAGGCGGGGCGCTGGGCAAGATGACGCAATCTTTTCAGGTTGGCGTTGAGTCTTGGTTGGGTTCCGGTACGCAGTGGTTGAGCTGGATCCATCTTGATGATGCAGTCAGGGCTATCGAGCATGCACTGGGTGAAGCATCGCCAGCGCTGGTTTATAACGCGACTGCGCCCGAACCCGCGCGCCATCGCGAGCTGGCACACGAAGTGGGTTGCCAGTCGGGATCTTGGATTAAGCTCGCAGTGCCGGCGTTTGCGGCACGGCTGCTGGCTGGCCAAATGGCAGAGGAGCTTTTGCTCAGTGGACAGCGAGTGCTGCCCCAGGCGCTCCTCGCCGAGGGCTTTGAGTTTCATTACCCGACCCTCTCCGCTGCCCTGGGTCACCTGCAGGCCCGCTAACCTCAGGCCGAACTCACCTGCTGGTAATCCTGAAAGGCTTCCTGCACGCCGTCTTGATGCTTCAGCTTGCGCAGCGCTGACCGCTCGAGCTGCCTGACCCATTCTCGACTCACGCCAAGTCGGTCGGCGATCTCAGACCGAGACAGCGGCGGCCCGTCGTGCAGCCCCCATCGAGCAACCACAACGGCTTGCTCGTTGGACTCGAGTTGATCGACTGCTTCTCCAAGGAAGCGATGGAGCGAGTCGCGCTCTGCGTTACCCGTCGTGTCACCGTATTGGTCGGTGGTCAGTGTGTCCACCATCGACCCCTCATCGTCATCGTATCGCGGGGCATCAAGTGAGACAGCCAGATTGCGAACCTCAAGAATTTCCTTGGTTTTTTGCTTGTCCATGCCAAGCTTCTTGGCGAGCTGCGCCGCGTCAGGTTCCATGCCGGTCTTGGCTTGCTCGATCGCTCGCTCGCGATAGACTTTATTTACTTGATCTTGAACGTGGGTCGGAAGACGAATGAGGCTGCCCGTGTCGCCNACATAACGGCGAACCGCCTGTGTGATCCAGTTAAAGCAGTAGGTGCTGAACCGGAAGCCTTTTGAGTACTCAAACTTTTCGGCAGCTCGAATCAAGCCAAGCGTTCCTTCCTGCACCAGATCGAGGTAGCCGACCCCGCGGCCTCGGTACCGCCCCGAAATAGAGTGCACGAGCCTGAGGTTGTGCATGACCAGTGCATCTCTGGCTTCGGTGTANTCGCGCAAGGCGCGCCGAATCGCTTTTAACACTTCGGGCTCCAACGCGAATGGAGCAGGCGGAGCCAGCCAGTGACGGGACCAATGTCCGATGGCATCGGCCACCGCATCTGAAAACTGACCTCCTGCTCGTCGGAGCATAAACACCGCAATGCCCACTGTCAGACTTGCGGGGATAGCGAGGTCCTGCACGGCTTTTTCATGACGCTTCGAGCTCGCCCGCTTACGCAGGCTGCGCGCCCCTGCAGCCGCGGTCTCTGCCAGATTGCCATCAGAAAAGTAGGGGGCTAGCTCTCGACGTAATGTGAAGTGCTGCTCCCGACTCGGAAATCGCTTGACCTCTGGCGGACACTCGAGCGCGTTGGTCAGCAGGTCTGCCAGGGTGGCGCGCAACTCATCCACCTCCGCAAANACGCTAGAGAGCGCCGCCACCGCAGCCCATTTTTTTCCATCGATTACCTTTTCTTCATCGGCGGTTAAGAGTGGATACCGCCGGATTTCCGCGAACATCAGTTCGAGATCGGCGTCTTCGCTNCTGTCTAATGTTTGCATGCTGTCCCCCATTTGCTGACGTGTATACGGGGTAAAACTCGCTCGAGGTTCTGTCGGATACACCATTTGTCCATGTTGAAGGTGAACAAAATGTGGACAGAAGTACGTAGCGCCGGCAATCCAGTCCCGCTTTTGTCCCGTAAATGTGGACAAATAACGAACAGGAGCGCGTCATGAACGCACCGGCAAACACCACACAGACGTTAGAGCCTCGGCCGCTTTATGGTATCGGCACGGTGGCACGCCTGACCGATTTAAAATCCGACACTTTGCGGGTGTGGGAGAGGCGCTATGGGTTGGGAGCCAGTTANAAGTCGGCNACCGGGCGGCGNCAGTATACGCAGTCCGATCTTGATCATCTTCAGNTNGTGTCTGCCTTGGTGAAGCAGGGTGTGCGGATTGGNGANATCGCCGGCTCTGACCGAAAGACACTCGAAGTGCTTTTGGAGCAGCAGGGNCGCATGGNCNCCTCGCGACCGNTTCCCCCCGCGAANCCGAGGGTGGTTTTTGTGGGCGCTGATTTGTGTCAGTGGCTGGACGCTCATCAGGGATGTGTTACGGGCGTGTCGGCGCTATTGGCCCGCATACCGGTGGATGAGGCGGTTCCGTCTTTGCAGGCCGATCAGACAGCTGATGTGCTGGTAGCTCACTGCCCGTCTTTGACGCTGCAACACATAAAAGGGGTAGAAGCCCTCGCCGAGCGGTTGGAAGTGCGAAGGACCATTGTGCTCTACCAGTTTGCCAACGATCAGTGGTTGGCCGAGCTGGAGCGGCTTGGTCATTCGGCGTTTGAGTACCCGATCGAACCGTCGCGTCTGGCGTTNGAGATAGGGCGCGCTCAGGTGGAAAAAGACACCGGGGAGGGTCTTGGCAATCTCTCTGATCTCATGCCGGCCAANCCGCGATTGTTCAGCGATGCGGCGTTGCGCGCGGCAGCAGAAGAGAAGATTGTGTTGGATTGCGAGTGCCCGCGGCACCTGTCTGATCTTATCCGGTCGCTGAATGAGTTCGAGGCCTACTCAAGCGCTTGCTCGGTAGACAACTGGAAGGACGCAGCGATACACGCCAGTATTTATGCCTACACGTGTCAGGCGCGGCATCTGATGGAAAAAGCGCTGCAGTCGGCGTTAGAGGGTCGCACCTTAAACGTTGAAGCTACGGCGTAGCGGAAGCGCGCCGGATGTCCTCGGCGAGCGCCTCCCACAGGGGTGACCCTCTGAGCTGCCAAAACCACAGGCAGACGGGCGCCAGCGTGGGCATGAGCAGCACATTGAACTGATAAGTGAGTGCCAGGAAGTCTGCAGGCGGCACCCGGGCCGAGTTCAAGAAGGGGCCGCCCACCATGAGCAGCAGGTCTTTGCCGATAATCGACGCCAAACCGAACGCCATGATCACCCAAAGCCAGAAAAGACCGACGCAAAATTTGTAGATGCCGTCTTGAAGATTCGACGCCAAAATCAGCGCTGCGTAAAAGGCAATGGAGTAAGAGACCAGGCGTGTATTGGTCTGCAGCGCGATCTGATTGCCAGCCTCCTTGGCGGGTAAGATTTGTCCTCCGATCTCTCCGAACTGGGTTCGCACTGTCATCTCCACCCCTTGCAGTCCCGCTGTCTCGACAATGCCGGGGTAGACGTTACTGAGCAATAAATCACACAGCCAAACGGCGGGAGCGGCAAACAGCGTGCCCGCTGCGTACCAAATGCCAAACGTGATAGGCATCAATATCAGGGTCAGAACAAATTGGCGGCGCATGAGCATCAGGCGGACTCGGCTTCAGGGTGTTGTTTGCCGAGCCACTGTAAGTAAATGGCAAACACAACCAACACATCCAACATGATCAGCACGGGCCAAAGGTAGAGGTGGAACCACTCAAAGACGGTGGCATTCCATTGGCCAAGGTAAAACAACGAAATGATGCGGACGATATTCAGAGCCTGCACAAAAAAGAAGCCCGCGAGGATGGCAAGGGCTTTGTGAATGACTGACGCGGGAAAGGCGACGATACCGGCAATAAGCACGATGGCGGCCTCAACTCCGTTACAGCCGGCTTCTATCGATACGGCAAAACCGGTGGTCGCATCACGCAATATGCGGCCCTGTGAGATGACGTTATCGTCGAAGGGCATGATGATGGCGGTGCTTAAGGAGGCGAGTAGCCCCGTAAAGGGCTGAATCAGCGCCTCTTGCACGGGCTTTAGCATCTCGACGGCGAACAAGCCACCAAGTACACCACAAAAAATAAGTAAAAACCGCGCCATAGTTGATCAGAGCACCGACTGAGCCAGAATGATGCCTATGATAACGGGGCAGAGCCATTTCACATATACCGGCCATATCCGCCAAAAGAGTCGATTCTCGGCGTCGGCGTCGTTTTTTCGGAGCTCCTTGAGCAGTGCATCCCGCCGCCATAGCCATCCCGCGAAAATGCAGATGAATATCCCAAGCAAGGGCTGGCCATAGCGCGTGGAAATCGTGATGACCGCACCAAACAGCGTGCCAAAATTCAATACCACCAGCGCGCTGAATCCCGCGATGATTCCGCCCGCGAGGAGGGTGGCTCGGCACCGCGAGAGGTGATGACGTTCGATCAAATACGCGACCGGAACCTCAAGCATGGAAATAGAAGAGGTAAGCGCGGCGATACTCATTAAAATGAAAAAGGCGGTGGCGAGAAAAATGCCCGCGGTGTCGATGGTGTCGAACAGTGCCGGTAGTACGATAAAGATCAGCGTGTCTTCTGAGAGCAGCCCGCCCGCCTCGTTGAAGATGGCGACACCGCGAGCGTCCGCAACGTACATCGCAGGCAGGATCAGAAATCCTGCCAGTACGGCAATACCCACATCTAATAGCGCGACCTGTGCGCCGACGCGAGGTACATTTTCGGTGTCGCTGAGGTAGGAGCCATAAATCAGCATAGTGCCCACGCCGAGTGACAGGGAGAAAAATGCGCTGCCCAGGGCGTCAATGAG
>NYTG01000013.1 GCA_002683395.1 Halieaceae bacterium
CAGGAGGGGGAGGATTGGGTGAGTTCCTGGAATGATCTGGCCAGTAACTTTCCCATGGAGGCGGGGCCACACTGTTTGCCGGATCGTCTCGACTACCCCTGCTATCCAGGCTGCGGCGATTGCAAGGCCTGTGACTGGACGTCTTGCGAGGATGACGTCACGTTTCTCTTGCAGGTGGTTGATGAGGTACAGGAGAGCTTGCTGACCGACCCCCAGCGATTGTATCTGCTGGGGAACAGCAACGGCGGGAGTATGGTTCAGCGGCTGGGGTGTGACCACCCGGAGCGATTTGCAGCGGTCGCGATCATGATCTACCAAATGCCCCCGGGTCACGCCTGCGGGCCCGACCAGCCTCTACCCATGTTTCATTATTACGGCGACCTGGATGATGGGGTGCCCCCCGACGGTCAACCCTCACCCTATGGCTGGATCTACACGTCCGCCGAGGAGAATACCCGGATCTGGGCTGAAGCCATGGCCTGTGAAGGCCCTGCCGCCCCCTGGCAGACGCCGCTAACGCGCGAGCACGGTCTTCGTTGTAAGGCTTACAGTCGATGTGGGCGTGAGGGAACAGAGGTGGTGAGTTGCGGTGACCCCCTGGCCGGCCATGAATGGCAGGCTCAGCGGATCCTAGCAATTCCATCCGACTGTGTTGCGCCGTCGCAAGCCCAGGATCTGCCGCGCCAACCAAGATGCCCCGCCATGTCTCCCCCGCAGGCGCTGTGGGGTATGGAGGTGGTTTGGCAGTTTTTGAGTCGCTACCGCAGCTGATTGGGCTCGTTTCACATGAGCTGATCGCAAGTTCTGGGCTCATTCAGCCCTTCAGTTTGTCGCACTGCGCGATTGCGTTGTGGCCAATTGATCGATCATCGCTCGCCAGAAAAGCAGAGATTCGCTTATTGCTGCTCTGGGTACCCGTTCGTTAAGTCCGTGTGCAAAGCTGTCCTTGGGGTTGATAAAGATGCCAGTCAGGCTGTAGCTGGGAATCCCAGCGGCGCGCAAATACGCGCCGTCCGTCGTGCCCGAACCCATCTTTGGCACGATGGGCAGCCCCGGATGAATCGGTTCGAGCGATGCGGCAATTGCGGCCATAATTTCGTTGTTAAAGGGCGAGGCCGGACTGGTCACAGGGACTCCGACAACGCGCCATTCTAGGTNGGGATTAGCCGTGACCTTCTGAAGTTCGCGGAGGATTTCGGTGGGGGTGTGGCCCGGGAAAATACGGCAGTTCACGATGGCACTGACCGCTCGGGGCAGCGCGTTCTCGGCATGCCCCCCAGATAGCATGGTGGGAATGCAAGTGGTGCCTAGTGTGCCAACATACTGTGGTTGCGCTCTGAGTGTGGCGATCGCTTCGGCGTCGCGTGTATCAGCCACCAGCCGCGCCATGGCGTCACCCACCTCGTTATTCAGAAACGGCGCGGTGCGCGCGAAGTAAGTCAGCGTAATTTCATTGGTCTCAACCGGGAAAGTGTGGGCTTCCAGCCGCTGAATGGCACGGGCCAGGTCATAGATCGCATTATCGGCGCGTGGCATAGAACTGTGGCCACCTGGATTTTTGGCGGTCATAGCAAAGGTCGCGTAGGTCTTTTCTGCAAAGCCGACCTGAAACTGGATGGCTGCACCTGAATCGTCGAGCACACCGCCACCCCCATCCACGACCAGAGCGTACTCGGCGTCGATGAGTTCACGATGGTCACGCGTCAACTGTTGAACGGTCTCCTGAAAGGATTCTTCGTCCCCGGTGAACGCAATTATCAGGTCTCGGTTGGGCACGAATCCCGACTCTTTCAACCACACAAAAAGGGTGGTGAGTATCGTCACATCGAACTTGTTATCGAGCACGCCCCGGCCATAAAAAAAGGTCTCGTCCTCCTGCAATTCGAAGGGGTGGCGGAGCCAGCTGTCGGGATCTGCCGGGACCACATCCATATGCGAAGAGAACAGAATCGGTTGCCGACCACTGCTGCCGTCTCCGGCGTACCGCACCACCAGCGACGCGGTNTCNCGGTATGGCACCAGCGTCAGTGACTCAGGCTCGAATCCCGCCGAGAGGAACACCTCCCGCAGCGATTCCGCGTAGGCGGGCACATTCCCCTCCCCATGGACGGTTTGACGACTGATGGCGTCTCGCAGCAGTGTGATCGCTCGTTCACTATGGCGATCTAGCGCGCCCGATTCGACTGCCGAGCTGTGATGCGCAGTGCATAGACTGAGCAGCACGAGGAGTAAAGCACGGCAACAATGGCTCATAGGGTGTCCTCAGCGTCGGTCGGTTGAAGTCGGACGATAGATGGATGTGGCTTTCAGCCCACGTGAGCTATCAAAAGACGAAGCCAATATAGCATTACATCAGCCGTTTCCCGCGTCACGTGAACCCCGCTGCCACAGGGTCCGCATCCCGCGCGCTCTGATCCTCACGTCTGCGATTTTTCTTTCTCAGCGCCCACAGTTCAGTTACATTTTCGGCCCATAAGCGTGAGCCTTGGCCATCAGTTTACTGAGGCGCGAAGGATCGCGAATAACGTAGTTGCCATCATGGCCGGGTGAGAGGGTTTTGAGCGCGATGAGAGAGCGCGTTGACGCCGTGGAGCCGTTGGTTCCCGATTTCTATCAGTACGATGATGCGCCCATTGCCGATGTTCGGGTCGGTGATGACGGCCTGACTCTGGAATGGCCCGATGGCCAGACATTGAGCTGCCATCGTTTTTGGCTGCGCGAGAACACCTTGGGTTATGGCGGTATTGATCTCGCCACCCGAGAAGGTCTGATGGATCCTGCCGAGCTCTCCGACAGTATGCAGATTGGCAGCTTTGCGCTAACCCCTGCCGGCGATCTGACCATTGTCTGGGCGCCCGACGGTATTGAGAGCGTCTACCACTCAGGATGGCTTCGACACGTTGTGGAGGGCCAGCATCTGCCCCAGAGCTGGCTGCCCGCGCCTGAGGCGTGGACTGCGCAAACGCTGACCTCGCCGCCGCGCTGTCAGGCCACGGCAGTGCTCGAAGAGGATGGGGCGCTGTGTGACCTGCTCAATCACTTGCTGCGCGTCGGTGTTTGCGTGGTTGAGCGAGCGCCTACAGAGCCGGGCTTCCTGAACGAGCTGGCCGCCCGCATTGGCCCCGTCCGTGACAGCAATTTTGGCCTGCTGTGGGATGTCAAAGCAGACGTAAACCTTGCGGGCGATGCCAAGACCAACACCACCGCTAACACAGGGCTTAGACTGGGCCCTCATACCGACCTGCCTACCCGGGAAATTCCCCCTGGATTTCAATTTCTGCATTGTTTGATCAACGAGGCCGACGGCGGTGAATCGACCCTCACCGACGGCGCCGCACTGGTGGAGGAGCTCAAGGCGACTCATCCGAGGGATTATGAAATTCTCAGCACGCGACGCTGGGTCTTTTTCAATCGGGGGCCTGGCATTGATCACCGATTCTCTGCCCCCGTTATCGATACCTTGGGGGGGGAAGGGATTCCGACCATTCGCGCGTTTTATCCAGTCCGTGCCTTCCCAGACATGCCAGACGCCGAAGTGGCCGACGCCTATGCNGCGCTGCGACGTTTTCATGAGTTGGCGGATGAACCCCGTTTCGAACTGACTTTCCGCCTGGGGTCAGGAGAGATCATGTGCTTTGATAACCGCCGCGTGATGCATGGCCGCAAGGCCTTTTCAGGTTCGGGTCAGCGGCACCTGCAAGGCGTGTATATTGATCGCGACGAGATTCTCTCGAGGGCGCGAGCAGTCAATCGTGGCCGCGCCGCGAGTCCTATTTTCAGTAGTCCTCACTAACGCGTCAGCAGGAGAGACGATATGCCACTGACCATGCGAGATACAGTATTTATTACCGCCGCGTTGACGGGATCGGGTAGTACGCAGGACCGTAGCGATAAGGTCCCCCGTAGCCCGGAGCAAATCGCCAACGCCGCCATCGATGCCGCTAAGGCCGGTGCGGCTGTTGTGCACTGTCANGTGCGCGACCCGGAAACCGGCGTCCCCGCTCGTGCGGTGCCGCTTTATCGCGAGGTGGTTGAACGGATCCGCGAGTCTGATACGGATGTGGTGATCAATCTCACTGCGGGAATGGGTGGCGATATCGTCTTTGGCCCGACCAGTGCACCGCTGCCTCTGAGCGATAGCGGCACCGATATGGTCTCGGCGGCGGAGCGCGTCGCGCATCTCGAGGCCTGCCTGCCCGAGATCGCCACACTCGACTGCGGCACCATGAATTTTGCCGAAGCGGACTATGTAATGACCAATACTCCGGGCATGTTGAGAGACATGGCCAAGCGCATGGCAGACCTGGGCATTCGGATCGAGATCGAAGCGTTCGACACTGGCCACCTCTGGCTGGCCAAGCAGCTGGTGAGTGAGGGATTGATCCCTGCACCCGTGATGGTGCAGCTCTGTATGGGTATCCCCTGGGGCGCGCCCGACGACCTGAATACCTTTATGGCAATGGTTAACAACGTGCCGCCGGACTGGATCTACTCGGCATTCTCGATCGGCAGACACCAGATGCCGTACGTTGCCGCCGCAGTGCTCTCGGGCGCTAATGTTCGGGTTGGGTTGGAAGATAACCTCTGGCTTGGAAAAGGCCGGCTCGCGACTAATGCCGAACTGGTGGAGCACGCCGTGACCATTATTGAGGCGATGGGCGTGCGCATCATGACGCCTGAGGAGGTTCGCGCCGAGCTGCAGCTGACCAAGCGGGCACTGCCCTGATGCCGGTCGCAGCCATTATCGGTGGCGGTGTCATTGGCGCCGCTTGGGCCTCGCGATTTTTGCTGCACGGTTGGAATGTCTGCTTTTACGACCCCGCACCTCACTCCGAGCCGGTGCTCCGGGCGGTGCTTGATAAGGCTCGCCACTGGGTGCCGGAAATTTATGATCAGCTGCCGCCAGAGGGTTCGCTGACCGTCTGCGAGAGTATTGCCGAGGCAGCANTCGATGCNGAATGGGTACAGGAAAGTACGCCCGAACGACTTGAGGTCAAGCAATCGGTGTTCCGTGATATTCAAGCTGCTTGCTCAGAAGCGGCGATCGTCGCGTCATCGACTTCCGGATTTATGCCNTCGGAATTACAGGCGGGTGCTGTGCGGCCCGAGCAAATTTTAGTCGCGCACCCCTATAACCCTGTNTACCTGTTGCCGATTGTGGAGTGCGTGCCNTCCGCGCNGGTGCCCTTGGCGACGGTAGAGCGTGCAGAATTGATCCTGCGCGATATCGGCATGAAACCCATCACTCTGCGGGCAGAAATCCCCGCCCACGTCGGAGATCGTTTGCTCGAGGCCGTCTGGCGCGAGGCGCTGTGGCTGATCAAGGATGGCATTGCCACCACCGAGCAGATCGACGACATCATGACCCACGGCTTCGGGTTACGTTGGGGGCAGAAAGGTCTGTTCGAGACCTANCGAACAGCAGGTGGTGAGGCCGGCATGAAACACTTCCTTGAGCAATTTGGCCCTTGTCTGCAGTGGCCCTGGACCAAGCTCACCGATGTGCCGGATCTCGATGACGAGCTCATCGATCGCATCGTAGAGCAGTCCGATGCACAAGCTGCCGGGCGCTCGGTCAGCGAGCTGGAGGATGAGCGCGACGCCAATCTGGTGGCCATGCTCAAAGCGCTGCGCAAAGAAGACACTGCGGCCGGCGCGTTTCTCAATCGCTTCGGGGCTTCCAGTGCCTGATTTGACCACCCATCGACGCTAGCGGTGCGCATCGAGTTGGCAACACCCACTTTTTCCAACGGGCAGATTTGCGCCCACCGGGGCGCCAGCGGAAGCTATCCAGAGAACACCCGCGCGGCCTTTGATGCCGCGGCCAGTATTGGTGCGGGCTGGATTGAGACCGACATCCAGTGTCTCGCCGATGGCGAGCTGGTGATCTTTCACGATGCACATCTCGGGCGCACGGCACCGGGGCCGTCAAAGGTCACCTCATTGCGCTGGCCTGACATGGCCAAGCTGGATATTGGTAGCTGGAAAGGCGCTACATTTGCTGCCGAGCGGCCCCTGCGCTGTGAGGATCTGATTGCGTGGCAGCGCGAGTCACCAGGTCGACCGGGCATTATGTGGGAAGTGAAGTGCGACGATGATCCTGTGGCGGTGGATGCCGCGGCGGCGGCAGTGGCCCAGCGCCTCCGTGATGCCGGTGCTCATCGCTGCGTTGTGTCGAGCTTCAGTCGCGATGTTTTATCCGCACTCAGACTGCAGCTGCCCGCAATACCCAT
This sequence comes from Halieaceae bacterium, assembly GCA_002683395.1. Taxonomy (GTDB): domain Bacteria; phylum Pseudomonadota; class Gammaproteobacteria; order Pseudomonadales; family Halieaceae; genus Luminiphilus. The sequence continues at coordinate 6,234 of NYTG01000013.1, forward strand.
GGCATTGATCGCCGAGGCAATGCCGGAAGACGGCGTCGCCTTTTGTCAGGANCATGGGCTTGAGGGGATGCATCTCGACGGCCACCAGGTCACCCACGAGTCGGCGCGCGCAGTGCTTAACGCCGGCCTTGCGCTCCGCTGTTACACCATCAATGACATGAGAGAGGCCGAGCGCCTCGTCGCGCTCGGTGTGTCGATGATCATGACGGATTTCCCCGAGCAGTTTTTATCCCAGCGTTGACGACTCAGTCGGCAAGCGTACCCAGGTCAAAACCCGTTTCCTCTGACACGGCCTCAGGCCAGTTGGTGCGCCATACCTCTCGTGAGACTGGGCCAACCGGAACAGGATCGCGCTTAAACCCTGGCTGGCAATCAATCAAAGGTGCCACCACGACATCATGTCGCGGCACGATAAAAAACGGAAAGCTGTAACGCTCCTTGCCGGAGGCATTGACCACCTTGTGGGGTGTCGAGACAAAGTAACCGCCGGACCAGAGCTCCAACAGATCGCCGATGTTGACGACCATCGTGTCATCGAGTGCTTTAACCTCCAGCCACTCGGATTGATCATGGGGCCGCAGCCACAGGCCGCCCACGGCGTCCGGGAACAGCAGCGTGAGCGCGTCGGTGTCTTTGTGCGGGTGTATGCCAAAGCCATCATNCGGATCGCTGGGCGGATAGTGCAGCAGCGTCATGTTGGTCAGGGGGCGGTCAAAGTGCGCGAGAAAATCAGCAACGTTTACCCTCATGATCTGTGCGATCAGACCAAGCANCCGTTGCCCAATGGCCTCGCAGGCTTGCCAAAAGGCGTCGGTGGTCTCTTGGAGACCAGCCGCATCGCGTGGCCATCGATTTGGGCCGTAGAGGTCACAGGCGGTGCATAGTGGATCGTCGGCCGTGACTTCGGCGTGGAGCTTGTAGCCTTCGTAGTGATCCGGTGTCACACCCTCGGTGTTGGGTGTGAAAAAGCCCAGCGGGATATAGCCCCGATAATTATCCGGCGTGATGCGCTCAGCCATCTTATTGGCGAGCGGGCGGTCAAAGTAATCAACCAGACACCGCCGCAGATCGCTGACCAGTGCAGCGGGAACGCCATGACCTTCCACCAGCACAAAGCCAATATCGCAGAGCGCGCGCTCTAGCGTGGCTAGGATCTGGTCTTCAGGATCCTCAAGGTTGATGGTCAAAATGGATGTGGACATGGCCATCACATTAACATTGCGCGCGGTTATTGATCGTCATGCACTCGGAGTTTAAGACCCTGTAAACTCCGGTATGACAGTACTGCTGCAGTTTCTGGCTGTGTCGTGGCCGAGTGGTCATTATTCAGGGGTAGCTATGAACCAACAGCGTTTGGCAGCCTGCGCACAGGTGAGGATCATCGCGCTGGTACGGCTATCCACTTAACGAGAGCGCATGAGCGATTACGACTACATCGTCATTGGTGCCGGATCGGCGGGCTGCGTGCTCGCCAATCGACTGAGTGAGAATCCCGCGCATTCGGTGTTGCTCCTTGAGGCAGGTAAGGATGACCGCAGCTTGTTCGTCCGCATGCCGACAGCGCTGTCGATTCCCATGAACACGCCGCGCTTCAGCTGGGGCTACTGGGGCGAACCCGAGCCCGGTCTCGATGGGCGGCGTATGGACTGCGCCCGGGGCAAGGTGTTGGGGGGTTCGTCGGCGATCAACGGCATGGTGTATGTCCGCGGGCACGCCGCAGATTTTGATCAATGGGTTGATGCAGGCGCCACCGGCTGGAGCTATGCCGACTGCTTGCCTTACTTCAAGCGCGCCGAGCGCTGGATGGGTGGAGCCGATGTCTACCGGGGCGGCGAGGGCCCAGTCGATACTGGTAACGGCAACAATATGAAAAACCCGCTCTACACCGCGTTTATCGCGGCGGGAGAAGAGGCGGGCTACGGTCGCACCGAGGACTACAACGGTTACCGGCAGGAGGGTTTCGGCCCCATGCATATGACGGTGCGGCGCGGCGAGCGCTGTTCTACCGACTGGGCGTACCTGGCGCCCGCTCGCAAGCGGCTCAACCTCACTGTGGTAACTGAGGCAGAGGTCGACAAGCTGATCCTTTCGGGTAAGCAGATCACAGGTGTTAGGTATCAGCGCAGAGGAGAGATGAGTGAGCCCTCTNCCCGGCGAGAGGTCATTTTGAGTGCCGGGTCTATCGGTTCGCCAGCGATTCTGCAGCGTTCTGGGATTGGCCCCTCGCAGGTGTTGGCCGATGCAGGTGTCCCGGTGCAGCATGAGCTACCGGGGGTCGGCGAGAATCTTCAGGATCACCTCGAGGTTTACTTTCAGTACCGGTGCAAGGTGCCCATCACGGTGAACGGTCACCTCGGATGGCTGGCTAAGTTGCGCATTGGCGTGCAGTGGGTGCTCACCAAAACGGGTCTGGGCGCGACCAATCACTTTGAGTCCTGCGGATTTATTCGCTCCCGCGCGGGACTCGCCTCGCCCGATATCCAGTACCACTTTTTACCCGCGGCAATCCGCTACGACGGGAAGGCCGCCTTCAAGGGCCATGGATTTCAGGTGCACGTGGGTCCCAATAAACCCGAGAGCCGCGGCACGGTCCGCATTGCCGGTCCGAGTGCAAAGGACGCGCCGCAGATTCTCTTTAATTACCTCGCGACTGAGGAGGACCGAGAGGACTGGCGCACCTGCCTGAAGCTGACGCGTGAGATTCTCCGGCAGCCTGCGCTGGACGGATACCGCGGCGACGAAATCCAGCCAGCGGTCGATTTATCGGACGACGAGGCCGTGGATACCTGGGTGAGGGATAACGTNGAGACGGCCTATCATCCTTCTTGTTCTTGCAAGATGGGGGCGGCGGATGACGACATGGCTGTGGTCGATCCCGAGTGCCGTGTCCGCGGCCTCGAAGGACTCCGCGTTGTCGATTCGTCGATCTTCCCATTGATTCCCAATGGCAACCTCAATGCGCCTACCATTATGGTGGCCGAGCGGGCGTCTGATCTGATACGGGGCAGGGCGCCGCAGAGAGAGGAGGCTCCGGTGTGGCAGGCCACTGAGTGGCAGAGCCGGCAACGCGAGGGTGAGCCGGTGAGAGCCGTGCCGGCAGGGCCCGCCACATGACGCGTCGACAATGAACGCGATTCTTTCCACGGCGATTGCGCTGACGACGCTGACATCCCTGCTGTTGGTGCTGCGTTACCGTAATGTCCGTATCGAGGGCAGTACGCCCATGCCGCGGGTGACTTTTTTGGCGGTGTTGTTCACCTCGGGGCTGGATGTGGGGCTACTCATGTTCCCCATGGTCGACTTTGAGATTTTTGCCAACGAGGCGGACTATGCGTTTGCTAACCCACTGGCATTGGAGTTTGGCTTCTGGGGCTTTCTGGTCTGGGGCTTTTATTTTCTCACTACCTTTTATTTCTGTGTGGTCGAACCCCGACTACAGCTTTTTGAGATACCGCTGATCAAGCTGATCAATAACCTCACCATTATTGGCACCTGTGCCTTCACGGGCTATCTGTTTCTGCACTATCTGCCCGGCTATATCGAGGGCATTCCGGACGCGGTGCGCTACTCCCTTGTGGCGGGAACGGTGCTGGTGGCGGTGATCTCCAGTACCCAGATCCGCTTCGTGAAGGCGCTCAGTTTGGCCTCGAGCGGATTGTTCTTTGCCCTGATAGCAGGCTCTTTTTGGGCATCAGGGATGGGTGTATCGGGTTTTGCCGGTACCGTCGGTGAGCTGGGTGATTACTTCGGCCAACTGCCGCGCTTCGTGTTTCCGATTAATGACTATCACGCCTTTTACCTCTTCTGGTGGTTCGCGTGGAGCATCATGATCGGGCAGTTTGTATCGCGCTTTGTGAGCGGCTTCACTGCGTGGCAGTTGCTGCTTCTGTTATTGGTTGTGCCGTCGATTCCTATCGCACTGTGGTTCTCGGTGCTTTANTGGTACTTCGCTCACGACATTTCGATCGCAGGTCTGATGAGCTGGGCCATGATGGGTGTGGGCGTTTTGTTCGTCGTGAACTCGCTCGACTCGCTTACACGGCTATACACTCAGAACACCGGGCTGACTGTGGAGAGGCTCGGCACCGGGCGCTACGTCGCCCTCAATTGGGTCGTCCTGTTTGCGCTGGTGCTGGCCTTCCAGTTCACGCCTTTCAAGATCGAGTGGGTGGGGCTGGTTGTCGTCGGGATCTACGCGGCCATCTACTCGCTGATCTTTATGCGCCGCGCTGCGCTGCGATCAGTCTCCGCCTGAATTACCCAGCTCAGTGAGCGCCTGATAGGTCGCTACTTTAAGGTCGAAGCGTTGCGGTCACTGTGTAGTGTGTCCATCATCTGCGTCATGGACCGAACGCTGCGCTTCAAAGTGCGTGTTTGCAGCGTAGCCAGCCTGACGATACGAGAAGTAGACCATGCTGCGCCGACTCGTCGAGTCGTTGGCCCGCCCGCGGTGCAGGATGCGGTCATCGAAGATGAGGCACGACCCAGCAGTGAGTAAAGACGATACGCCTTCGGGCACCGCTTGCTCAGTGTTTGCCACCAGCTGTTCAGGCACTGTCTTCTCATGCTGATAGACCAGTTCATCGCTGACGAGCGCGGGGTTCTGAAGGTGGTTGGTCAGTCGATGCGAGCCTCTTGCCAGTTCGGTGGGGCCCATTGTCAGTGGTGTGTCATGGAGGGCAACCATGACATTCAGCGCATGGGGTGGAAGGTGATCAGAACTGACATGGGGTGAGTCGATATGCCAGCACTGCGCGGGGGTACCNGGGTCGGAATACACCACGCCGCTGAAAGAGTGTTCGGCATTATCGCCAAGGACGGCCGCAATCAGTGGCCACCAGGGTAGCGCGCGCTCATCAACACCAAACTCGGATGGCGAGATCGGAATGTCCCAGCGGCCGGGCGATCTTTGCACCACCTCGTCGAAACCGGCGGCACTGCCAATGCCGATCGTCTGACCACCCAGCGCTGCCATCACCTCATTGCTGCGGCTTAGTGAGANCTCAAGCAGATGCGCAACAAGCTCGGGGTCGCCTAAGCCTTCCACCAGCAGGTAGCCGTCGTTCTCGAGCTGCTGTTGTGCGTTGGCGAGTGATTTTCCCAAGGCCGATAGGTCGGTATCGTTCATGTGCATCCAGTAATGGCGCGTTGTTGGGGAGTCTGCATCCGCCGTCAGTGGAGCCGCACGGCCTGCCGCTTCAGTTCGGCCTGAACTTGACCCATGTCCAGCTCATCGAAGCCACACTTTTGCTGCACTGCGACCGCCGCCGCCACGCCGGCGCCTTGCCCGGTGACTGTACAGCACATCATGTTGCGGGTGGCCGCGTGACTGACGCGATCACCGCCGGTGATCCGACCGGCACAGATTAGATTTTTGACTCCCTTGGGCAGCAGGGTTCGGTAGGGCACCTGAAAGTAACGACCGGTAGTAGGCAGAATGAGAATCCCGTAACCATCGATGAATTCGGGGAAGATGCCGATGCTGTCTTCAAAGCGGCCTTGGTCGCGCACATCTGCCTCGGTCATGTTGTAAGCGGCATCGATTTTACGGGTATCGCGAATGCCCAGAGTCATGCCGAAGTTGCGCAGCTTAGCGTTCTCGCAGCCGGGGGTGTATTGCTTGAGCGCCTCGATCGCCAGCATGGCCTGCTTGCGACCCTCCATCTCACCGCGGGTCAGATCATTGGGGTCGGTGCCGTCATAACCCAGGAGGTGCACCAAGTTCAGGTAGGTGAGGTCCCCGGTGTCGTAGATCGCACCCCAGGTGCCCGAGATGGTGTCCAGGTGCTCGGGAATCAACCCTGCCTCGCGGGCTTTTTCAAAGGGTTTGCGCAAGAAAGGCGAGAACATCTCGTCCTCCTTGCCGGTGGTTTCCACCGTCCACTGTCCATATGCCCAGTCCCGATAGGTCTGTGGATCGGCTTTAACGTGGTCAATAAACCGGGTTTTGTTCACGCCCGACATCGAGAACATCACCGAGGCGCCGATCATGTCCTCTTTGGCTTGCTTGAGCGTGATCGCACCCGCGCGGTGCGCCACATCCGCATCACCTGTGGCGTCGATGACGCGTTCAGCCAGAATCGCTTCACGCCCGGCCTTGCTCTCCACGATCACGCCTTTGATAACGTCGCCTTCCATGATTGGGGCAACGAACAGTCGGTGCAGCATGGGCATGATGCCGGCTTCCTCCACCAGCGTATCGGCCACCCATTTGAACGCCTCGCCGTCGATGGCGTGGCTATCCGACTGAGGCTCCTTCACTGCAGCACCCATGGCCCGGGCACGCTCTTCAAACTCGATACCAACACCCTCGGTATCCACCGTTTTTTCGTGGCGATACCAGGCGAAACCTTCCACGCCAACCGCGGTGATATTGCCGCCAAAGCAACCAAATCGCTCGAGCAGTGTGACCTGACTGCCTGCGCGGGCAGCGCCGAGTGCCGCGGCGAGCCCGCCGGGTCCAGAGCCCACGACCAGCACCTCTGTCTCGTGAACGACCTGCACTTCTCTTGCCGGTTCCTGTATGCGCATGTTCTTGTCCCTCACCGTATCTCCGTATTGTGATCGGCCTTTTGGGCGATAGCTAGATCGATTCGGCATCGGCCTGAGACCATTGCGCTGTTCAACGTTCGACTCATGGCAGGAGTAATGATTATTTTGTTGTCTCACGGTAGAGTCGGCGGAGTCAGATTGCCGAGAGACATGGGGTCGTTAGAGATCGTTTTCCAGCGAAGGTGATGCCGGTGATATATTCAGGTGAACCTGTTGAATAGCGCCAGTGATGCGCGTTGAGTCGCATTCTATTGCCAAGGAAAAAACGTTGAAAGCAGCGGTTTGTCGAACATTTGGCCTCCCCCTGATAGTTGAAGACATCACTATTGCTGATCCGGGCGAAGGCGAGGTAAAAGTGAAGCTCGCTGCCTGCGCGATTTGTCATAGTGACATCATGCTTGCCGACGGGCATTGGGGCGGTGAGTTGCCCGCAATATACGGCCACGAAGCCTCGGGCATTGTCGAATCGCTGGGGCCCGGTGTGCATGATTTAGCGGTGGGAGACCGCGTGGTGGTGACGCTGATCCGATCTTGCGGCCACTGCCATTACTGCGCGCATGCAATCGAAACCCAGTGCGAGGCGACCTTTCCTCTCGACGAGCATAGCCCGCTGTCTGATCATGAGGGTGCTGTTGTTGCCCAGGGGCTCAACGCGGGGGCGTTTGCGGAGTCGGTGGTCGTTGAGCAAAGTCAGATCTGTCGCATTCCCGACGATATTCCGCTGGAAGTGGCATCCATTTTAGGCTGTGGAGTACTCACCGGGTTCGGCGCGGTCACCAACACGGTAGAGGTCAGCCCCGGCAGTATTGTTGCTGTGATGGGCTGCGGTGGGGTCGGAATCAACAGCATACAGGCGGCAGCTTACCGGGGAGCTTCACGTGTGATTGCTGTTGATGTACTGGATGAAAAACTAGAGCAAGCTCTTCGATTTGGCGCTACTCACACCGTCAATAGTTCATTGCCCACATTCGTTGACGATGTGTTGGGTCTGAGCGATGGTCGAGGCGCAGATTATGTGTTCGTCACAGTCGGTGCAAAGTCTGCTATCAAACAATCTTTGGAGATTCTCGGAAGGGCGGGCACCACAGTTATCGTGGGCATGCCTGCGAGCGAAGTATTGGCAGAGTACGACCCGGGCGACCTCGCTTCAAAGGGACAGTCCATAGTGGGGTCAAAAATGGGTTCGAGCTCAGTCAGTCGAGACATCCCGAAGCTGGTCGCGCTTTATCAGCAGGGGGATTTGAAGCTCGATGAGCTGGTGAGTCAGCGTTTCTCTTTAGAAAATATTAATGAGGCCATCGCATCAGTGAAGCGTGGAGAGGCTCTGCGAAACTTGGTTGTTTTCTAGATGATTGTTAAAGAGTTCGAGACATTTGTCGTCGCCAATCCGCCGCCTCGATTTGGCGGGCGCTATTTTATTTTTATCAAGCTCGTCACGGATACCGGGGTTGTCGGTTATGGCGAGGTTTACTGCGCCACTTTTGGCGCGAAGACCGTTGAAGCCATGCTCAGAGATACGGCAGAGCGCTACCTTATCGGCCACGATCCCTTTCATATTGAGACCCTGTGGCGGAAGGTTTATGGAACGGGATACAGCCTTCGCCCTGACATTTCGCTGGTAAGCGTGCTGTCTGCTTTGGAGATGGCTTGCTGGGACATCATCGGTAAGGAGTGTGGCAAGCCTGTGTACGAGCTGTTGGGCGGTCAAGTCCACGAAAAGCTGCGCAGTTACACGTATATCTACCCTCAGGAGGGCGATGTTTACCCTGCCGCGGACGACACCGATCACGTTTATACCAATCCAACCCGGGCAGCTGAGCGCGCGCTCGAATACGTCGAGCTGGGCTTCACCGCACTGAAATTTGACCCCGCAGGACCGTATACGGTGTTCGATGGGGGCATGCCCACCGGCCAAGAGCTAGACCGCTCGGAAGCCTTTATGTGCCAGCTTCGAGAGGCCGTTGGCGGAAGCGTCGATCTGTTATTTGGGACTCATGGGCAATTCTGCCCTGCGGGAGCCATTCGGCTGGCCAAACGATTAGAGCCGTATGATCCGCTTTGGTTTGAAGAGCCCGTCCCACCCGAAGACCCGGCGCAGATGGCAGTGGTGGCGACCGCGACTTCAATCCCTGTGGCAACGGGGGAGCGGCTGTGCACCAAGTATGAATTTGCCCGGGTGCTTGAGGAAGGTGCGGCCGCCATTTTGCAATTAAATCTGGGCCGCGTTGGCGGTTTGCTCGAGGCCAAAAAAATTGCCGCCTTGGCAGAAGTGAAGTACGCACAGATTGCACCTCACCTCTACTGCGGGCCGATCGTAGGCGCGGCCAACATTCAGCTCGCAACGTGTTCACCCAATTTTCTGATTCTTGAGGGCATTGAAACTTGGGGTGGCTTTCAGGCAGCGTTGCTTGATCGACCAGTGCAGTGGCAAGAGGGCTATGTTATTCCCTCCCGCGAGCCCGGCCTCGGAGTGACACTCAACGAAGCGGTTGCCAGAGAGAATCCATGGGAGGGCGATGCTTTGCACCTGGAAATGGGGTCTGCGCCTGTGCGCTGATGTCAGTCTTACCCTGCAGCCGGCGCATGACTTGGATGGAGCCGCTGCCTTTGACTCTGTTTTTTAAACTCTGCGTCGCCGCGAGCGACGCTTGCTACCCTCGGTGCTCTGCTCGTTCGCCGCCAAAGCCGCCCAGGGTTCTCCCAATGCTGCAGACATGGCTTGGCTATCCAGCCGCCTTGGGGCGGTGGTATTGAGCGCTCTTACCATCGCCGCAATGTGCTCAGGCGTTGTCCCGCAGCAACCGCCAATAATGGTGGCTCCCGCATCACGCGCGAACAGCGCGTACTGCGCCATGAGCTCCGGGCTGCCGTGAAAGTGAATCGCACCGTCCACATACTGGGGGATACCGCAGTTACCTTTGGCAACGATCGGGATGTCGATGCCCGTCGCAATCAGCCCCTGAGTGGAATCCATCAGCTCGGCGGGGCCAACACCGCAGTTAGAGCCCGTCATATCCAGACCGATTTGTGTGGCGAATTGTGCAAAATCTGCTGGCGTAATGCCCATCATCGAACGCCGCGCAGTGTCAAAGGTCAGGGTGGCGCAAACGGGTAAGCCCGTCGCGCGGCCCGCTTCTGCCGCGGCGGCCACCTCCTCGGTTGAGGACATGGTTTCAATCCAAATCATCTCGGCGCCACCCTTGGTCAGCGCAGCAGCCTGCGCGGTAAAAACGGCAACGGTCTGTTCGTGATTGAGTGACCCCATTGGCTCGAAGAGCTCACCCGTGGGCCCCATGGAACCGGCCACAACTGCGCGTCGGCCCGTGTCTTCATAATGTTGCTGGGTCGCCGTACGCGCTAACTCGGCGGCGGCGATGTTGAGCTCGCCGACGCGGTCCTCTGCCTTGTGCAGCTTCAGCCGCGGCGCGTTGGCACCGAAGCTATTGGTCAGAATGATGTCAGCACCGGCCTCTAGAAAGGCGCTGTGAAGCCGAAGCACTTCTTCTGGCCGCTCAACACACCAAAGGTCGGGGGGGTAACCGGCTTCAAGGCCTCGGTCAAAGAAATTGGAGCCCGTCGCCCCATCGGCTACGCACCAGCCTTTCTCTGCGATGATCTGAGCAACGGGGTTATGCATGACACAACGTCCTAACGAGTAGCCTTTTAACGAGGCGAGTATGATACGGCGAAACCGCCGATGATGTAGCAGCGTCAGTCGAGGCGAGAGGCAAAAAAGCGGGTAAAAAGACAGCCATCCATAAACAGGTTCTCAATACCCGATCGACCGACGAGTTGGTGACGGCTGTGGGTCGGGGCTGGACGCACTGCACGCATGCCTAAAGGAAGACGACCGATAGCCAGACGGCCACCGGGTGATACCAATAGGAGAGAGAAAATGTCGCAACACCCCACAGCTGAACAGTTACGGTCGGCGGCCGCGTTGATGACCGGCCAAGCGGCAGGGATGCCAGCAATTGATCGTCGCAAAGTACTCCAGGGCATGCTTCTGGGTGCCGCAGGCGCCGCGTTCACGCCCGGTATCTTCGGACAAGTAGAGATACCGCCGAGCGAGATACGCCTGATGTTTAACGAAAACCCTTACGGCCCCAGTCCCAAAGCCCTTGCCGAGGTGGCGAAAATCTTACCCAAGACCGCTTATTATCCCGGGGCCATTGAGGAAGATCTTGTCGGGCTCTTCATGGCGCGCCACCAGCTGGATCGTAAGCAGGTGTTTCTGGCGTCAGGATCCAACGAAGGTCTGCAGGCAGCGATGATGGCTTTTGGCAAACGGGGTAAGGTGATCGCTCCCACACTCACTTATTCCGACCACCTTAACTATGCCGAAAAGCTGGGCGTTGAAGTGCTTCGAGTGCCTCTGCGTCAGGACATGGCAATTGACCTTGAGGCGATGGCGCGGGCGGTAGATGACTCCGTGAGCCTCGTTTATCTCTGCAACCCCAACAATCCGACCGGCATGGCCATTGAGGGTGACGAGCTGCGCAGCTTTTGTCGAGAAGTCAGCCGCAAAGCGCCGGTGATGATCGACGAGGCTTACAACGAGCTCACAGATAAGCCCGATGGCTCCTCCATGGTCGATCTGGTAAGGGGCGGAGAAAATATCCTCGTGACGCGAACGTTCTCGAAAATTTTTGGTATGGCGGGTCTGCGGGTGGGATACGGCATGGGTCACCCCGATATTGTGAGTGTGACCAAAGATCATGTGATGGCCTGGCCCAACGGGGTAGGCCTTTATGCCGCCTACCACAGCTACTTGGATGAGGACTTTATCGCCTTCTCGCGCGAAAAGATCCTGCGGGGTCGCGAGATGGTCACCGCCACTTTTCGCCGCCACGGGATCGAACCGTTGCCTTCACAAGCGAGCTTTGTCTACGCCAATATCGAACGCAACGCCGATGCGTTCAAGACGGCGATGGCGGCCCGCAATGTCAGGATCCGCGGTATTTATGAGGGCTACGACACCTACTCTCGGGTCAGTATGGGCAAGCTCGAGGACCTGGAGGTCTTTGACAGCGTTTTTAGCGAGGTTTTTGTTGGCTGATCAGTTACTGTCATGGGGCGCGCCCGCACCTACCGACTCGCGATGGGTACTGCCTCAACGCGATTCATATGGCCGGTCATCTCTGCTACCAAAATCGGAATAATCGCTTCGGGCATATCGTGTGCCATACCGTCGATTAACAGAAAATCCGATCCCTGAATAAGTTCCGCTGTGTGTTGCCCGTGTTCAGGAGGGACCAGGCCATCATCTGCTCCATGTAAGACGAGTGTTGGTGCTGTAATGGTAGCGACATCGCGTGAACGGTCACCGGTTTTGAATATGGCCATCAGGTGGCGCTGCATGGATTCTGGGTAAAAGCCTCTGTCACGAATCGACTGCTCACGGTCTTCTTCCGCTTCGCCCGTCGCGAGGTTTCGCAGTTTCATTTCTGCCTCTGCAGTGGGCGGTGGGAGGTGCGGCGCATTGGTCGTGGACATAATGGAGATGAGGCTACGGGTTTTGTCGGGGTATTGCGTGGCAACAATCTGGGCAATCATGCCGCCCATCGAGGCGCCAATGATATGTGCCTCTTCATAACCAACTTGTTCCATGAGCCCCGCGATATCGGATGCCATATCATTCAGGGTATAGGGCGCGTTGACCGAGAAACCCAAACGGTATTTGAGGAGTTCCCACCACAGCAGCGGTTGCCCCCAGTCGTCGAAACGCGTCGACGCACCGGTGTCGCGATTATCCAGCAAGAGCACTTCATATCCGCCATCGGCCAACCCCGAAATGAGGTCATCGCCCCATGCGACATTGGAGCCGCCGAGCCCCATGATGACGACCGCTTTGGGCTTATTCTCACCTTGCGAGACGATCCGGTAGGCAATCTCTAGATCATTCACTTGCGCGCTCTGCAAGGGATGACTATCTAAGTAGGTACGTGAATAGTCGGCCTGCGCCATGAGAGGCGAGATGAGGCAGATCAGACTCAATATTAGCTGTCGCAACGGGTGTTCCTCGTCGGTAGCGCGCCAGATTATACGGTGTCGGGGGCCAAACAGCTCTGCGGGGTCCCTCGCCCCTCTAATCAAAGGGAACGGGCTTGATCCAGGCTGTACTTTCGACCGAATACCCCTAACATGACGCGTTTCATGGGTGCGTCTCTCGGGCGCGGCAAACCCAGCCAGATTAATCCGGAAATATCATGAACAGTGCTCAATCGACAGATCATCACCCGGCGGTGAGCGATAACATTCTGCTGGATACAGGCGCTCGCGATCCAGCGTTCGAGGAGATTTACCCCCGGCTGCCGGGCTTCAAATTGGGAGTGACGCATTCCTGGACGCGTGGACAGCCCTTCGACTTCTATCGGCAGATGCGGGAAGAGGCGCCGGTGATGTGGTCGCAGATCAAAAAACCCTCATCTGGGTTTTGGTCCGTGGTGCGCTACGACGACGTCAAGCAGGTCGAGCTCAATCCGCAAATCTTTTCTTCGCAGCGCGGCAGCATCAATATGAGCGTCTTGCGTAACGATAAAGGCAGGGCAGAACGGCTGATGTATGCGGCTTATAACTCCCTGATTAATCTTGACGCCGATTTACACCGCGATTTACGCACCCAGCAGGCGGCGTTCTTTTTTCCGACCTATATTGAGACTTTGAAGGAGCGAATCGGTCGCAAGATCGACGAACTGCTGGATAATATGGAACGGCAAGGGCCCGTGGTGGACTTTGCCAAGCTGTTTTCTATTGAACTGCCGATGTTTACCTTATGCGAGATGCTCGGGGTCGACGAGGAAGATCGCGCCGATATCATTAAGTGGATGCACTATCTTGAGCTTGCACCACAGTTCATCACGCACCCGATTCGGATGCTGCTCGCAGAGCCGTCCTTCCCGTTTAAGTTCGAGAAAATACTGCATGACATGTTCAGCTACGGCGAACGCGTTATGGCAGATCGGATTCAAAACCCGCGTGAAGATTTGCTGACTACGATCGCCAATGCAACCCTGGGCGAGAAGCCGCTCTCGCAGAGTTATCTGGATGGTTCGTGGTTGCTCATTATTTTCGCGGGCAACGATACGACCCGCAACTCGCTATCGGGCACTATCCGGCTGCTCACCCAGTTCCCCGAGCAGCGGAAAATGGTGCTAGATGATCCTTCATTAATAGAACGCATGTCGCATGAAGCGCTGCGAATGGTGTCGCCCGTCATGCACATGCGACGCACGGCAACAGAGGATGCCGAGCTGGCGGGACAGCGCATTGCCAAGGATGAAAAAGTCATCATGTGGTACGGCGCGGCCAATCGCGATCCGGCCGTTTTCCCCGACCCGGATAACTTCAACATGATGCGTGACAACGTCGACAAGCACCTCGCTTTTGGACACGGCGCCCACAGATGCCTCGGCAATCGCGTGGCGCAGTTGCAATTAAAAATGGCTTACGAGCGCATTCTGGAACGTTTTCCCAATATTCACTGGACGGGTAAGCAGAAAATCGAGCCTATTATTTTAGTCCACGCGATTTCGAGCTTGCAGGTCAATCTCTATGGCAAGGACGGTAAGCGCCCGGTGATGGTGGCGGCGTCCTGACATCGTTAATGCGGTCACAGTTACCTCCTCGATCAAGAGCAATACGGCAATGCGTGGGAACAGACAGGCAAAAAGCTTGGCCAGCCACTCACGCTGCACTAGCACTAATTTGCGGGTGTTCGTCTGCTTTGCAATGGGTTATGTGATTTACTGATTGAGTCGCGAGTCACCACAACAGGAAATCGATCATGAGTTCACCCCCTGATCAGGCGCTGCTGCGAGAGAGCCTATACGGCGTCACCGAGGAGCCCACCTACGGCGGTATTCTGAGTTTTATGCGCAGGCGCTACTCGCGCGATCTTTCTGAAGCCGACGTGGCGATTCTCGGTATACCCTTTGATTTGGCGACCACCGCCCGCCCGGGAAGTCGGTATGGTCCCCGTGCAGTGCGTGAGGCATCGGCCAGTCTTGCTTGGGAGCGCCAGCCCGTGGGGTGGGACTTTTCCCCCTTTGACGAGCTCGCGGTGGTCGATTTCGGCGACTGCGATTTTGATGCAGGTCATCCTGCCGGTGTGCCTGACGAAATTTATGACTGTGCGCGACAGATTCTCGCCACCGATACGGCGTTGTTGTCGATTGGTGGCGATCACTTTGTGTCCTATCCGTTGCTCAGGGCGCATGCGGAGAAGCACGGTGAGCTGTCGCTGATCCACTTCGACGCGCATTCCGATACCTGGGCAGAGGAGCATCAGCGAATTGATCATGGCACCATGTTCTATCACGCCGCACAGCAAGGGCTCGTGTCGCCAGCCCACTCGGCGCAGATCGGCCTGCGTACCCATAATGACAGTGACCACGGTTTTAATATTTTCGACGCTGCCGCCGTCCATGATTTGAAGGCTGTCGATTTAGCCGCCAGGGTGAAGGACATTGTTGGCGACCGGCCCTGTTACCTGACCTTCGATATTGATTGCCTCGACCCCAGCTTCGCGCCTGGAACCGGTACGCCGGTGGTAGGTGGGTTGTCGACACATCAAGCTATGCAGATATTGCAGCATTTGAGGGGCATTAATCTGGTGGGTATGGACGTAGTGGAGGTGGCGCCCCAGTATGACGTAGGTGCGATTACCTCGCTGGCTGCTGCAAACGTGGCGTTGCAGCAGCTATGTCTCTTCGCGCGAGCTGGAAAATAGGGGGCCAAAGTGGCGCAGGCAACTGATCAAGAAATTAAAGAAGCGCTTGAGCGCAAGGGCCACTACGCGCTGAACTGGGAAGATCTCGACAAGATTGAGCTGCCCACCGGGGTGGTCTCTTCCATGTACCGGATCGGGGACCCGACCCGCCCGGAATCACCGACAGTCTTCAAAGTCTTTTACCCGCCGGGCTGCACCATCGAGGCGCATACCCATGACTGCGATTACACCGAGATCATTCTCGAGGGTTCGCAGCGGGTCGGTGCTACCTGGCATGAGGCGGGGGATATCCGCATTGGCCTTGCCAATAGAGGGTATGGCCCGCTCGTCGCCGGACCGGAAGGCACGACGGTGCTCTTTATGTTCGCCACCGGCGCCTGGCCGGCGATCAAGCTGGGCAATAACGATGGCTCTACCCTGGGTAGTGAAATCCTCGAGGCCCATTTCGACAAGGTACAGGCCGGCGACGCGGAATAAGCTTTATCCCTGACCGGTATCGGCGAGTGATGTCGCGAAAGCCGCGGGCGGTGCCTCTAGCTCGGTTTTTAAGGTGTCGTTCCAGCGATTGAGAAAACCGTACAGCGACAGCACTGCCACAATTTCGATGATCTCCCGCTCCGAGAAGTGCTCCTTTAGGGCTGCGAAATCCGCGTCACTGACCGCATTGGGTTGCAAAGCCCCGTGCCATGCGACGCGGAGTACCACCCGCTCTGCATCACTGAAAAGCGGCGAGGTTTCGAACTCAAAGACGGCGGCGATTTTGTCTGCTTCAACGCCCAGCTGGTTCGCGCCATAGCTCGAATGGGCTGTGCAGTAAGTGCAGCCTTGGGTGCGGCTGCTGATGATACCAATCAACCGCTTCAGCGTTGGATCCACCTCACCGGTTTGAAGCACGGTCTGCACTAATCCGCCGAGGCTCTGTAACAGCTCCGGCCAGTGGCACAGGCTCAGTACGTCGTTCGGTCGATACCCCATGGTATTTTCAGCTTGCGCAAGCAGTGGGGCACACTGACTCAGCAGCTCATCTCCGGGTGCTGCAATTCGAGTCATCACAAGCTCCTTACGCGTTTTGTAGGCTAGTTCTGCGAAGCGGAGCGGGTGGTCAGCGCCTGCTCCAGTTGCTGATGAAAGTGCACAATCGCTTTTTCAAAGTAGCCAAACGTCAAGTGAGTATTGGCGCCACTCGCAAGCGTCTCTTGAATAGCCGTAGCGGCCGCACGATCCTCTTCCTGACCCGAGTCATTAACGAAGGCGGCATCTCGCTGTGCTTCCTCAAGAGTGATCGGGTCGTCCGAATGTGAAGAATTAACTACGCTGTAGATGACCCACTGTGACTGCGTCGGCGACACCGGCTCAAGGATCACCAGGTTGGCGTGTTTTGAGAGGACAGAAATACTGGCATTGGGAAATAACATGTAGACCGAGGTCACCAGACCACCGACTTTGCGCTGGCTGGGCTCGAGAGATCGGATTTGCTCAATACGCTGGAAGGGATACACCACCCGCGAGTGCGGACCAAAAGTTTCCACTACATTGAGATTGTTAAAGCCAAAGGGGTAGAACGAGTCTCGATGCAGAGACTTGATGTGATAACCCTCCATCAGCGTTTCGTAGAGGAGCTTCCAGTTGGCGCGATCAGTCAGCACCCTCTGGTCGAAAAGCACCTGATCTGCCTCAAAATAATCCAGCGCATCGTCGAGCTGCCTCGGATCAATTTCGCCGTCTTGCTGCACGTAGACGATACCGCCCCGTTCAAGGGCGGCGACTTCTTTTAAGCCACGCTGGCTCCGATCAAGGCCGGGAAAGCCGTCCTGACCCGGTACGCCCTTCAGCGTGCCATCGAGCCCATAAGTCCAGGCATGATAGGGGCAGGAGAAAGCCTTGGCGCAGCCGCTGCCCTCTGCGACTTGCATCCCGCGATGCCGGCAGGCATTGATAAAAGCGCGCACTCGCCCGTCGTCGCCTCTTACGACCAGCAGCGGATTTCCTGCCGCCTTCCTCGCGATATAACTTCCGTTGTCGAGCAGCGCCGTTGAAGGACAAAAAGGGGTGGGATATCGCCGTATCAGCGCACATTCGGCCTCAAACCGCTCGAGACTCAGGTAGTGTTCAACGGGGGCCTGCCACACGGTATCGCCGAGGTCTGTCGTACCGTGATCGATATGTTGAAAAATTCGCTCGGCCAGCTGAGTCTCATTGAGCAGGGGTTGGCGAGAGGCGGCGGTGTTTTGTTTAACGAGAGTCATCAACGGTCCTAGCAGTGTTCACGCAGAAAGCCTGCGGCAATTTAGAGTGCGGGTAAAGCCCCGGTTTTTCAGTGTACCCTCGCGCTATGCAGCGCAAGATTATCCACATCGACGCCGATTGTTTTTANGCCGCGATTGAAATGCGCGACCGGCCGGACCTGCGGGGNATTCCNATGGCCGTGGGGGGGAGCGCCGANCGCAGAGGNGTGCTCACCACNTGCAATTACGATGCACGAGCCTACGGCGTNCGCTCTGCCATGCCCACCGCGCAGGCGATGCGCTTGTGTCCCCAGCTAACCGTCGTGCCTCCACAAATGCACAAGTATCGTGAGGCGTCAAAAGTGATGCGGAGCATTTTCGCCGATTTCACCGAAGTCATTGAGCCGTTATCTCTTGATGAGGCTTACCTTGATGTCAGCGAGATCTGCGAAGAGGACCTCACCGCTACCCGTATTGCCAAGATGATCCGAAAGCGCGTACAGGAAGAGTTGGCGATCACTGTATCGGCGGGGGTTTCGGTCAATAAGTTTATNGCCAAGGTCGCCTCCGACTGGGAAAAACCCGATGGCTTGACCGTTGTCACCCCCAACGAAGTCGACGCGTTTGTCGCGGCACTATCCGTCAAAAAAATTCCCGGTGTGGGTGCGGTGACAGCCGATAAAATGCACCGCTACGGTCTCAGAACCTGCGCTGACGTGCGGGAGTGGAGTTTGCACGATCTGCGGCGACGTTTTGGTCAGTTTGGCGTGGTGCTGCATGAGCGGGCTCGAGGCCGNGATGAGCGGCCGGTGCAGCCTAGCCGGGTACGGAAGTCAATCAGTGTCGAACGTACCTTTGCAGAGGATGTGAGCGGTCCTGCTGAGTGGGCGCCGATTATTGAGGAGCTT
Organism: Halieaceae bacterium; assembly: GCA_002683395.1. Lineage (GTDB taxonomy): Bacteria > Pseudomonadota > Gammaproteobacteria > Pseudomonadales > Halieaceae > Luminiphilus. Next base: position 24,650 of record NYTG01000013.1, read on the forward strand.
TATCTCAACCTGATGGAGCGCATAGAAGCGGCCAAGGCATGGCACGCGATCGACAAAGCCTTCATCAAGCTGAAGTTCAACGATTTCACTACCACCACTGTAGAGCGCGTAGGCACCAAGGCCGTAGAGGCCGATTATCAAGACCTGCTGGTTGAGGGTTGGGAGCGAAAGTCTCGACCTATCCGTTTGATTGGTCTGGGTGTTCGTCTTATCAGCGAGGGCGAGCACGCCTCTGAGCGGCTACCGTTCTCTGATACACCTCTTGCAGAACACTAATCAAAGGTTCAAAAATTGGCATTTTATGTGCCAATATATGGAAGAACACAAGGCCAGTGCGATCCTGGCTCAATGAAAGGATGTGNTGNCATGTTAAAACTCCATTTTGCCCCCAACAGTCGTGCCAGCCGGACTTTGTGGTTACTCGAAGAGCTGGGGCTCNAGTACGAGCTCAACCGCATGGATTTTCACCCCAAGGACCTCAAATCCGATNACCATCGGGCACGCCACCCCCTCGGACGGATTCCCGTTTTGGAAGACGGTGATATCTCGATTTATGAGTCGGGTGCGATTGCGGAATATATTCTCGAGTGCCATAAAAACGGTGGCTTGAAACCTGCCTCAGACGATCCGCATTTCCCCGAGTATCTACAGTGGTTTCATTATTGTGAGGGCATGGTCATGCCGCCCATCAATACCATCGTTGTCCATACTCTNTTGTTGCCCCCCGAGCGACAGGACGAGACGGTGCGCTCGCAGGCAGAGCGCCTGTTGTCCAAGGCTTGGTTGCCGGTGGAAGCCGCAATAGCCGGTCGTGACTATCTGATTGGCGCATTCTCTGCGGCCGATACCATGCTTGGTCACGCCTGCATTATGTCAAAGCGGTTGGGCATCATTACCGATGAGGCGTATCCCAATCTGAGCGCCTACGCAGATCGACTGATGGCCAGGCCCGCTTGCGCCAAGGCATTTTCTGCCTAAGGGGCCTCGCGCTACACTCCCCGTCTTGAACCCGCTTGCTTCGCCGGAGGCGCTACGCGGGTTTGGATCCTGATGGGGGTAAAGCTTGAGTATGAATATTTACACCGGGCCAGAGCTCGGCAAGACCACTGCCAATTTCGCCCCGCTGACGCCCGTCTCGGTGCTCAAGCGCACCGAGCGGGTCTATTCAGATCTTCCCGCGCAAATTCATGGCCGTATCCGGCGTAACTGGGGTGAGGTCGCCGAGCGGTGTAAGCGGCTTGCCTCTGCGCTCTCACAAAGGGGTGTGAGCACGGGCGATACCGTCGCGCTGATCGCGCCCAATATACCCGAGGCACTGGAGTGCTCGCTGGCCATTCCCATGCTGGGGGCGGTACTCAATGCCAATAATGTGCGATTGGACGCCAAGACGCTGGGCTACATTTTAGATCACGGGGAAGCCAAGGTCCTGCTGGTCGACACCGAGTACGCCGAGCTGGCAAAAGAGGCAGTGGAGCGATCTGGACGAGCCCTGCTGATTATCGATATCGAGGACCCCGAGGGGCCGGGTGGGGAGTGCATCGGTGCGCTGACCTATGACGCGCTGCTGGCCGAGGGAGATCCCGAGTTTGATTACCGTCTCCCCGATGATGAATGGGATGCCCTCGCCCTGAACTACACTTCAGGCACCACTGGGCAACCCAAGGGGGNGGTGTACTCCCATCGCGGTGCCTGGACTAACGCCGTGAATAACGTAGTGACCTGGGAAATGCCCCATCACCCGGTTTACTTGTGGACACTGCCACTCTTTCATTGCAACGGATGGTGCTTCCCGTGGACGATTACGCTGCTAGCCGGCACACATGTGTTTTTAAGGAGCCCCACAGCGGAGGGGATTTACGCTGCCTTCTCTGATCACGGGGTGACTCACCTGTGTGGAGCGCCCATTATTATGTCAATGATCACCAGCGCGGCAGGCGCCGAGGAACGGTCGTTCTCACAGCCTGTTCGCATGATGACCGCGGCCGCACCGCCACCGCCGCAGACCATTCTCGCCATGGAGAATATGGGCATATCGATTACTCATGTATACGGTCTCACCGAGGTTTATGGGCCCGCCGTGGTCTGCGCGGAGCGGGCAACCTGGTCGAGCCTCAGTGCGGAAGAACAAGCGAAGCTGAAGGCCCGGCAGGGTGTGGCCTACGAGTTGCAGGAAGATGTCATGGTGCTGGATCCGGACACCCGACGGCCTGTGCCCTGGGACGGGGTGACCCAGGGAGAGGTTGCGTTTCGGGGCAACATCGTCATGAAGGGGTATCTGAAGCAACTCGACACGACGGCGAAGGCATTCAACGAGGGTTGGTTCTGGTCGGGGGATCTAGCGGTTCAGCATGCCGATGGCTACATCGAGATCAGGGATCGCTCCAAAGACATCATCATTTCGGGCGGGGAAAATATTTCCTCTATTGAGGTGGAAAATGCGCTCTACAGCCACTCAGCGGTGGCCTGTGTCGCAGTAGTGGCTATGCCCGATGAGAAATGGGGGGAAGTCCCGTGCGCGTTTGTGGAGTTGGTAGCGGGCTGTGACATTACCGAGGCCGATTTAATTGAACATGCTCGGGGTGAGCTAGCCGGCTATAAGCGGCCCAAGCGAGTGATCTTTGAAGCGCTTCCCAAAACCTCGACGGGGAAGATTCTCAAGACGGCATTGCGTGAGCGCGTTGCGTCGCTGCAGTAGCCCTACGCCGTGCCTGCGGTGATGCTCTTCTTGGGATCGTAAAAGGGTTTTGGCACGACGGTGGCAGTGCGGATCTCTCCGGCGATATCAACCTCTAACAACGCACCTAGGGCGGCAGTGTCTACCGTCACCATGGCCAGCGCAATATTTTTCTTGAGGCGAGGCGAATACACGGCGGAGGTGACTTTTCCTACCGGAGTATTGCCGAGTGATACGGGCCAGAACCGGGTATTGGGACCGGACAGACGGTCTCCGTCAATCTCGAGGCCAACCTGACAGCGAGTGATGCCCTGTTGACGGATCTGCTGAAGCGCCTCTTTGCCGATGAAGTCGGCACGCATATCAAGATCGACCAGCCGATCGAGACCGAGCTCGAAGGGATTCGTCGCGGCATCCATATCGGCATGATAAGAGAGCATTCCGCCCTCTATGCGTCTGATAGAGGAGGTATGTCCCGGTTTGAGTCCCAGCGGACCGCCAACGGCCATCAGCTTCTCCCACAGCGCTTCACCTTGNGAGCCATCGAGCAAATACAGTTCATAGCCTAGTTCACTCGACCACCCGGTTCGTGAAATCACCAACGGGATGCCATCGAGCTCAAAGTGCTCCAGCCAGTAGTATTTAAGGTCACGGATCTGCTCGCCAAAGAGTGCGGCCATAATGTCGCCGCTTTTGGGTCCCTGAAGTTGCAGCGGCGATACGTCGGGCTCGCAAAGATTCACCTCCAGGCCAGAGTGCGTGGCAACACCTTGAGCCCAAAGCAATATGTCGCTGTCGGCCAATGACAGCCAGAATCGGTTCTCCTCCAACCTCAACAACACCGGGTCATTCAAAATACCGCCCGCTNCATTGGTAATCAGCGCGTATTTGCATTGCCCCACTTCACATTNTGAGAGGTTACGAGGAGTCAGTAACTGAACAAAGCGTGCGGCGTCTTTCCCGCTGATTTCGACCTGCCGCTCTACCGCGACGTCACAGAGGATTGAGTCGTTCACCAAGTTCCAGAAGTTCTGTTCGGGGTCGCCGAAAGACCGGGGGATNTACATGTGGTTATAAACGGAGAAGTCGGTTGCGCCCCAGCGGACGGTGGCGTCAAAAAAAGGCGATTTGCGAATTTGGGTGCCGAAGCCAAATTCCAGCGATGCGGTGTCTGTCATGGTGTCTCTCTGGGTTAATGAGTATCTGCATCCGAAACCAATGGCGCTTGCAGAGCCGATGCGAACGCGCGCCGAATTGTAGGCCTTGTGTGGTAAATTGGGAGTCTCACGGCCGGCAGTTTTTGGGTAATCATTCTCATGTTTCCGGTGCAGCAGCTACCGGGCCTGAACTGAAACGATCCGTTCCCTCTGTTCAGGCGTATCGCCATGGCAATCCGGCGCACCCTTTTTATCGGTTCCCCCATGAATAAACTTCGGCAGGAGTGGTTCTCCAATATTCGCAGTGACCTGTTGGCGGGGTTGGTGGTCGCACTTGCAC
>NYTG01000078.1 GCA_002683395.1 Halieaceae bacterium
TCGGCGGGGTCGGCAGCGAGGCGTGTTGCGACGGGCTGCCGTGCTGGGGGCGTAATGGGCGCGGACGTTCACGGCAACTCGTATGCCTCGAACTTTTCCCGTGCTTTGATGACATCGACGTTGCGTTTTCCATCCAATCGCTTCACCAGCGTATCCAGTTTTTTGAAGCGCGCATAAACTACGCCTTCCCGCTCACCTTCAAAGAAGGTGGCCTTGATGCCGACTTCTGCCTTCTCGCTGTCCACGTAGGCCAGCGGAACTTTCAGTTTTCCGCCGGTCAGTTGCATCTCCGCCTCACCATTGAGATTTTTCACCGACATCATGTTGCCCAGCCACTTCGGCGTTCTGCTCCGGTTCTTAAAAAGCGCTACCAGAGGGCGGGTGTCACTCACCGTGATGAGCGATTTCGCACTCAATTCGATGGGCTGCGCAAAAGTGCCCTCACCGGNGGATACCTCCAGCGAAGTCGACCAATAGTCGCCTTCAAATTGCTCTTTTTCTCCTTCGACGTAGACATTGAATAGGCGGAGAGTTGAACCACTAAAGTCGGCGGTGAAAGTTCGGGGGTTGCCTCCGGCGAGATTCATGTCGATATCGAGATCTGCTTTCAGGCGTTGCTCGTCAATCTGAACCTGTGTCGCCGTCGAATCCAGCTTGATGGTTCCATTCAGTAATTCCTCGCCAAAGAAAATATCAGCATTCAATTCTGTTGTGCCACCGGCAAATTGCAGTGCGGTTTCGGGCGGCAGATGATAATTGAGCGCCGACATGTCGGGCACAGTCGCCCGCTCAATGAAGAGGTTCAGGCTGTTGTCGGCGCGTCGCTGCCTCGCTTCCTCGTCGTCCCATAAATCCGCTAGGCCGAGACTCGGATCGGGAGTAATGAAGTTCGAGCCGCGATACTCAAGGTGCAGTGTTTCGCCGATGAGGAAGGGCGCAGGCTCTTCCGCGCGGGTGGCGGTCAGTTGGTCGTACTGCACATCGAGCCCAAGCGGTGTGTCCTCTGTCTCGGGGGTGTGGATGTTCACGACCCCCTTGCCGAGGACATTGATGTCATACATATCGACACCTAAATTATCAGCTGTCGCAGAGAGTTGTGTCCCTGCCCTCACGAACCCATCGCTGATTGAGAGACGCCCTTGAACCTGCCCTGCACCTGTGATGCTGAAGTTCCCCAGGTTACCCGTGAGCATGTTGATGAAATCCAGGCTGTCCACTGCCAGATCCAGATCGGCATCGAGATAAGCGAAACGCAACATGCGACGCCCGGGGTTCTCTGCTCGAACGAGCGGGGAAAAGCCCAGTGAGCCCGCCACGGTGCCGCCACGGAAGGCCTCCGCGTTGCCATTCAGGAAGGCCGGCCCCAGATCGAGTTCAAACTGCTCCACATCAAGCCAGAACGCGCCGCGGCGCGTCTCGGTATAGAGATTTCCGGTTGCGGGCCCGCTGGCCGTCCCTTGAAGGTTGTAGACCCAGAACCGGTGTTCGCCGGTGGCCTGCAGATCATTAATGTGGATTTTCCAAGGTCGTTTTTTCTTAAGTTCGGCAGTCTCAACGGGGACGATCTGTCTGCCCTTGATCTCGGGGAAATAAGCCAGTCTGTTGGTGTAATCAACGTCAGCTTTTAGCCGGGGGCGCTGTCGGTAATCAATGCTCTCTGCCTGCAAGTTAGAGAGGTACACGTGCTTCAGGATTAGCGGTAATACCGAGAGAGAGCCAGAGGCTGAGGTGGCGGTGACTTCCCACTGTTGAGTACGCGCCTGTCCGTTTGCAAAGACTCCCTCAGCGTGGACTCGGAATGGATACCAGCTCCAGGCACGCTCCCACGAGACATAGAATTTCTCGGGTCGGATTTTATTCACCAGATCCTGAGTGATTTGGAGCTGAAGCGCGCCATTGACCACCACAAGATAGCCAAGTTCAAGCGCTAGGAGGCTGATCAAGATTCGTTTAAGCATGGGTAATGTGTCCTGCAATACCTGATTCGTCGTCTTGAAGGTCCATGGCCACGAGGTTCTTGCCGATTGTCGCGCCGCGCATCATTTCACTGTACGCCCAACCCGCGTTTCCGAGGCCGTCGGTAATGTTTTCGAGAATCTGAATGTCGCCAGCGCGCAGCCAATCATGAAGCTGTTGCGAGGCGGCGGGCACTTTGTCCATGTAGGTATAGAGAAGAAATCCCTTGAGGGTCAGTTCCTTCTCTACCAGTTTCCAAAGGTTGAAGAGCGGGGTGGGATTATCTTGATCGTTGTAGTCACTGATCATGCCGCAGCCAATCACGCGCCCAAAAGTGTTCATGCAGCTCAGCATGGCATCGAGCGTCTTGCCGCCGACGTTATCGAAGTAGACATCGACCCCCTCGGGGCAAACCTCCATTACAGCCTCGGTCAGGTTGCCACAGGTTTTATAGTTGACGGCGGCGTCAGCACCGAGCTGCTCAGTGATGACGCGCGCCTTGTCGTCGCCGCCCACGACGCCCACGACCTTGCACCCGCGTAGCTTGGCAATTTGGGTTGCCATCGACCCNGTGGCACCTGCCGCGGCACTGATCACAACGGTCTCCCCTGCCTGAATTTTGCCGATNTCATGNAGTCCCACGTAAGCAGTATGGCCAGAGCCGCCTAGGCCGCCCGTATAGTAAGAGAGGGGTATGTCGGGCTCCGGGTTCAGCTTGGACAGGAGCACGGTATTGGCATCACTTAAAGAATAGTCTTCCCAGTGGTGTAGCCCAAAGATCATGTCGCCTGCCTCAAAGCCATTCAGGCGCGAGCTGACTACGCGGGCCACGGAGGGACCCCGGATGGCGCCTCCCAGTGGTATGGGTTCGAAGTAGTTGGCCTTTCCATCTAGCCAGCTGCGGATGGCCGCTTCCAGCGAGAAAAACAAATTCCGCACCAGCATTTGGCCTTCCACTGGCGTTTCTGCTTCGCACTCCGTTAATGCAAAGTCCGCCTCAACGGGCACCCCCCTTGGGTGGCTTTTTAATACAACCTGGCGATTCAGCATCGATTTCTCTTCAGTTTGTAGGTGGTTGACCGAGTTCGCANGGCGATCTGGACAGCGTATATTGTGGTGGTCATTGTAGGCGCGGCCAGTTCGTCGCGCCATTATCGAGGCATTACAACGAAATGAACAAGCCTGAAATCACGATTCCTGTGCTGAACATTCCGATTCATCCAGACACTATGGACGGTCGGGAGCCCGCTTTGCTGAGAGGGGACGCGATCACCGGCGATCGGTATTTCTCCCCTGAGTTTGCCCAGAAAGAGTGGGATCACATGTGGACCAAGATCTGGCACGTGGCCGGACGCCTTGTGGAGCTCGAAGAGCCCGGTGACTTTGTGGTGCATGATTTTATGGGGCAGTCAGTGATCTGTGCCAAGCAGGAAGATGGATCCATCAAGGCGTTCTACAACGTGTGTCAGCACCGCGCACTCCGCCTGGTTGATCAGAGTTCGTCAGTCCGTGACTTTCACTGTCGCTATCATGGCTGGGTGTGGGGAATCGATGGTGTTTTGAAGTCGGTGCACGACCCAGAAAACTTTTCTCAGGGAGACCCGTGCGGCAAGCTTCGGCTCAAAGAGCTCAGGTGNGATACCTGGGGTGGTTTCGTTTGGTATAGCTTTAGCGATGACAGCCCGGGGTTGNTGNAGTATCTGCACCCGCTGCCCGAGATATACAAAAACTATCCGATGGAGACCGCAGTCCGCATTTTTGCGCGCAAAATTCGGCTCAACACAAACTGGAAGTTTGCCACGGTGAATTTCAGTGAGTCTTACCACACCCGCACGGCACATCCGCAGGTGCCGCCCTGGATTGATCAGGATTACTGGAGCGCACGATCGGAGATCTGGCCCAACGGTCATGGGCGCACGGTGCAGCCTATGAGGCCGAGTTTGAGGGATAGATTGCCCGAAGGTGAGCCGCACCCTTTTGACGACATTTTGCGCCTGTGGGACATCGATCCTGATGCCTACCCCGATTTTGAAAGCAAAGCGATTCAGGGGTGGATGGACCTTAAGGCAGCGAAGCGCAGAGCATGGAAAGAAAAGGGTTACTTACACTACGAGCATATGAACGAAGAGGAGCTGACTGATAGCCCCCACACCGTGATCTTTCCCAATGTCACGATCTCGTTTTTGCCAGACAACTTGATCTTTTTTCGTACCGAGCCCGATCCGAAAGACCCCAGCAAGTGCACTTTCGATCTATGGTGTATGGCGTTTCCAGTGGCGGGCCAAAGCGAGGCTCATGGCATCATGACGCAGGATTTGCTGCCCGTGCAGGAATGCGAGGCGCAAACCTGCGACTTTTCCGGAGGGGCGGGCATTCCCGAGATTGTCGACTCTATCGTCTGGCAGGACATGATGTTGGCCGAAGCGCAGCAAAATGGCTGGGAGTCACAGGGGTTCAGCGATTATTATTTGGCAGATCAGGAAGCTCGGGTACGCTACTTCCACGAAGTATTGAATGATTATCTCGAGGGTCGAAAAGGCTAAAACAGTGCAACGTGCAGGCCATTGCGGTATGCCCGCTAAGTGATGAAGGGCTAATTCAGTCATATTGAGGCGGCGTGTTCAGGATAAAGATATGTGGAGACGAGAGGATGAAACGAGGGTTGTGGTTGAGCGGACTGATTGGCTGCTTGCTGGGGGCGACAGTGAGCGCTGATGGTATGAGTGTGGAGGCGATGGTAGCGAAGCAGGATATCGAGTATCTGCAGCGCTTCTATGCGCGGGCGACTGATCAAATCGGCACCAATGTCCCTGAAAATATTGAGGCCGGTCGTGCGATCTATCATCGAATCTTTACGTCCGATGCCACCATTGCGGCGAGTGATCCGGCTGGTACCAAGTTTCGGGTGACGGGACCGGATGAGTGGGTCAAGGTGGTGGATGGCGCCTTGTCGGTGTTCGACTCGACCCAGCATTTGTTGGGTACACAGATTGTTGAGCTGGAGGCCTTGCCCGATAGCGAGGGTCGGGGGGGTGCGGCCAGCATGACCAGCTATTTGCAGGCTTGGCACCACGACCCGGATCGTGTGATCGATATCTATCTGGGTACGTACTACAGCAAAGTTCGCTATACCGACGGTATCGGATGGCAAATCTATGACATGCGGCTAGAAAAGGTCGCCGGCGAAGTCATCGACAAGTCCAGTGATGGTCCGTGACGTGAACCGCAGTCAGTGAAGGAGATGAAATGACCGCTGCAAGCCCGATTGTGCTGGAACAACATTTGAACCGTCCGCCGAAAGAGCCGGAGCCGACGCTGCGGGGGGATTCTGTTGGCAGTGACCGCTACACGTGCCCCGACTATTTAAAGCGGGAGTATCGGCAGGTATGGCATACCGTTTGGAATATTGGCGGGGTCGCTTACCAAATGTCCGAGCCGGGCGATTACCTGACCACCGAGCTCGGTATTGATTCCATCATTATGGTGCGACAAGAAGAGGGCAACGTTAAGGCATTCTTTAACTCATGTCCTCATCGCGGCACCCGCATTACCGAGGCAGAAGATGGTCATGTTCAGGCATTTTCTTGCCCGTATCACGGCTGGCAATTTGATCGTGCGGGAGTGGTGACATCCGTACCTGACGAGGAGGATTTCGCTGAGAGCCCTTGCGGCAAAGCGCGTCTAAAGGAGATGCAGTGTGAGGAGCGTTTCGGACTCATCTGGTACAACTTTGACCCCGATGCGCCTTCTCTGGATGCCTTTTTAGGCGAGACCATTAGCCGTGAATTAGAATCGCACCGTATCGAAGATATGCTCAGGGTGCTCGATATGACCGCCGAGACCCGAAGCAACTGGAAGATCATCACAGATAACTTTAACGAGGCCTATCACGTTAAGGTGCTCCACCCGGAGCTGATCCCCTATGTCGCCGCAGACTATGGCGACTGTCAGTTCGATTGCTTTGACAACGGCCACAATCGAGGATGGTTCCCCTCTTTTATGCCCTCTGCGCAGTACGATAGTGATGTGATTGGTGAGCCGCTGAAGAGTATGGCGGCTGCCTGGGGTGTCAGCAGTGACGAGTACCAAGGCCGGGATACGTGGAAGCAGTTGCGGCTGGACATTCAGAGCGCCAAAAGAGCGCGTGGAGTGAGCCAGGGATATGAGCATTACGGCTATCGCGCCGATTACCAGCTCACTGACTACGTGATCTATAACCTGTTTCCCAGCAATGTGATTACTGTGGGCCCGGACGGTGTGCAGTTACTCAGGGCTCGTCCGCACCCCACTGATGCTGGGCAATGTTTGTTTGATCATTGGTGGCTGGTTAATCGTGTTGAAGGCCAGGATATGACGCCGTCCCCGGCGGGTGGTCCAGATCTGCCGGTGGCCGATGCGCCTCATGAGCATATCCGTTACGGCGAAAAAACGCTTGGCACGACGGCGGATCAGGATCTGAGTATCGCGGAGATGCAGCAGAAGGGTTTAGCGTCTGCGGGATATCAGGGTTTTTGGATGCCTAATCAGGAGCGTCGCGTTCAGGCCTTTCACGAGAATCTCAATGATCTGATGACCGAGTGACTGGAGTCGAGTCATGAGCGAAGCAACGGATAAATCGGCTTGTCCAGCCAGAGGCGACTGCTGGAATGAGCGATGAGTTACCGGAAGCAATCGGACTTCAGTCAGTCGCCTGGACCGTCTGGTCGCGCACGCAGATTCAGAAGCGACTCGCGCAGCACGCGCGAGGTATTGATCGCGCGGATGAAGCGCTTCTGCGCGAGGCGTATCACGCTGACGGCACAGTGGATTACGGATCCTTGCAGGGCACTGCGGGGGAGTTCGCCAGTGCAATTGCCGCGATGCACGACGGTGCGCCCATGTCTTCGCATCGCACCAGCAATATGTGGGTGTGCGTTCGCGGCGAGCTAGCCGTCAGTGAAAGTTATGTGATGGCCTGGGTGACGCTACCGACCGACGGTGACCCCCAGCCTCATCTGGTCGGCGGTCGTTATCTGGACCGTCATTCGTTTCAAAACAATGAGTGGCGAATGCAGCACCGTCACTATGTGCTGGATTGGATTCGGCAGTTCCCGCCGGCGTCAACACCGTCTGAGGTGATGCCTTTTGATCTGGGTTCTGCGGCGCCGCGCGGCGCGCACTACCCTGAGGATGCGGGTAATGCCCTTATGCTCGCTCACGCGAGCCAAAAGCGAGAAACAACGGAGGATACAGCCATGAATGAAGCCGAAGCGATTGATCAGGTAGTGTCGCACCAGGCCATTGTTGAGCTGGGTTGTCGGTATGTCAGAGGAGTGGACCGCGGAGATCCCGAGACGCTGTTGAGCGCCTTTCATGAGGATGCGGCGATCGTCTCGGGTGCGTTCAACGGTCCGGTGACAGCATTTTCGACTGAGATTGGACGCATACTGGAACAGGTCTCCCCGCGCGTTGCGCACACGGTGACCAACCACTGGATAGACATCGAGGGCGACGCAGCGGTCGGAGAAAGCTACGTCATCGCCTACCAACAGATCGTAGGAGAGGAGCCTCAGGACGTGATGACAGGAGGGCGTTATATCGATCGGTATGAGCGCCGCGAGGGCCAATGGAAAATCAGTCACCGCACCTTTGTCATGGATTGGACGACTTCCAGCCCCGCCAAGGATTTAATGGGGCTCGGGATGTTTGAGGATATGGTCAAGGGTGAGCGCGGATTAGGTGATCCGGTCTTCACCCTCTGGGATAGCTTGCGCTCAGCGTAAGTCGTGGGGTTTAGGGTAGTTGAGGGCGGCAATGGAACGGTTCGACTCAAGATTTAACCACCGTAAAGGAGGCAAGCTGCGCTCGTCGTGGCCGCAGGCCTGTGCTTTAGCCGTGATGGCGCTCATCATCATGCCACTCGCTCAAGCGAACGCCGGAAAGGCAAATTCGGCTGCTTATCAGGAGGTCACTCTAGATCTGGACCCTGGCACTAAGGCGCTGGGGGGGGAGGTTTACGCTGAGCACTGCGCCGCCTGTCACGACGGTAATACTGTTCGTGCACCGCAGCGATATGTGCTGGAAAACGTTTCACCTGAAACGATCCTGACGGCAATGATTGATGGTCCCATGCGCGCGGTGGCCAGCGAGCTCTCAATGGAGCAAAAAATCGCCGTTGCCGAATTTATTGCTGAGCGCAAGATCACGCCGGGAGAGGCGGCCAATGCGGGTGTTGCTTGCGAGGGCGGGCGAGGCCGGTTCGATCTCGATCAGCAGCCGGTATTTCAGCACTGGGGTCTAGCGAAGGGCGGGGGACACTTTATACCCCGCTCCGTAGCTCAGGTGACATCAGAGGACCTCGGTGCGCTCGAAGTCGATTGGGCGTTTGCCTATCCCGCTGCCAATCGAGCCAGATCGCAGCCGGCCATTGGTGCGGGATCACTATTTGTAGGCAGTCAGAGCGGGTTGGTTTATGCCTTCGATCTGGAGACAGGCTGCACCCGATGGCAATTTCAAGCGTCTGCAGAGGTGCGCAACGGTCTCACGCTAGAGGGCTGGGAGCCGGGCGACGAGGCGGCTGACCCTCTTTTGTTTTTTGGAGACCTGACCGGTAATCAGTATGCCGTGTCGGCGCTGACCGGCACGCTGCGCTGGCGCAAGCGCATTGACGAGCACAGTGCCGCCACGCTGACAGCGGCGGCTGAGTTGGATGACGGCGTGCTCTATGTGCCGGTCTCGTCGCTTGAGGAGGGGGCGGCAATTGCCCGCAATTACCCCTGCTGCTCTTTTAGGGGTGCCATTGTGGCGCTGGACGCGCGCTCGGGGCGGGAGCGGTGGCGTCGCCACTTTATCCCCCCTGCCCAGCCCACAGGCGTGAGTGCTGCGGGCACGCCTCAGTATGGCCCCAGCGGCGTACCGATCTGGGCGGGTATGGCGATGGATGAGGAGCGCTTGTACATCGCTACCGGCGATGACTACTCCGGTTCGGGCTCGGAGCGCAGTGATTCTATTATTGCGCTGGATAAAGCCTCGGGCGAGATCACCTGGGTGCGGCAAGCGCGTTTTGGCGACATCTGGAATGGCTCTTGTGAAAACCTTGATCCGGTGAACTGCCCCGACGACAACGGCCCTGATTACGACTACGGCGCAGGGCCCGTGATCGCCTTGGACTCGCAAGGTAGGCGCGTCATTTTGGCGGGTGATAAAGGCGGTGTGGTTGCTGCGTTAGATGCAGCCAACGGCGACGTGCTGTGGAAAAATAAGGTAGGGCGCGGTGGCGTTGTGGCGGGCATCAACTTTGGACTTGCCGCCCACGATGGCAAGGTGTTTGTGCCTGTGAGCGATGTGCCCGATGGCCGAAACTATGATGAGCCGGCGCGGCCTGGCCTTTACGCGCTGAACATCGATACGGGGGATTATGTTTGGAAAGCCCCCGCCGAACAGGATGTCTGCGAGGGCCGGCCGGGCTGCTATCCTGGCTATTCCGCCGCCATTTCAGTTACCGATGACTACGTTCTGGCGGGCTCCAACGAAGGTTATCTGCGAGCGTTCGATCTTCGGACCGGGACGGTGCTTTGGGAGTTTGACACGACGCAAAGCTTTCTCGCCGTGGATGGCAGGCAGGCATCGGGCGGCTCGATTGGCGGGGGGCAGGCGCCGTTGGTGGTGGGGGATCGCATTATCCTGAATTCAGGATATGCGTTTGCAGGCAAAATGCCCGGCAATGCGCTTCTGGTTCTCAGGCCCAAGCAGGAGCCGTAAAGCACGCTTACCCTGAGTTTAGAGCGCTGAAGTGAGCTGGGCCTGCCCGAGCGACTTTTAGTGCCAGCAGTAGCGAGCTCACCAGGGTAGGAATTGCCATGAGTCCGCCACCGGGTAACAGTGCAACCAAAGGTGTTCCCCGTAATGCATCGGCGAGCGATAATGCGCGAGCAACTGCGGGCAAGGCTTCATCAGGAGGGGGGTATGGAACTCTTGGCAGTGACAGGCGCACTGGGGGCGGAGGTGCGCGGTATTGACTTGCGCAAGCCACTCCGTGACACCGACGCTGAGAAACTCTATCAAGGACTGACCCAGCATCAGGTGTTGTTCTTCAGGAAGCAGTCTCTCACTCCACAGTCCCATTTGGCGCTGGCCAACGCTTTCGGAGAAATTGACCCGGGGCATCCGGTGTATCCGCATGTTGAAGGGTTCCAGAGTATTGTTGAGCTCATCGCCGACGCCGATAACCCACCTGATACGGAAGACTGGCATAAAGATCTGACTTTCAGGGCTTCCCCGCCCTTTGCCAGTATCCTGCGCGCAGTGAGTGTACCCTCGATTGGAGGTGACACCTTATGGGCCAGCATGAGTGCGGTGTATGAGGCGCTTTCCGAAGGCTGGAAATCTGATCTTGCATCACTCTTTGCAGTGCATGATATGGGCACTTTTCGGAATGATTACTTCAGGCAGGGAGGCGTCGAGGCGATTAACAAAGCGCTGTCGGAAGTGGGGTCGGCCGTTCATCCTGTCATCGAGACCCATCCGGTTTCGGGTCTCAAGTACCTCAATGTCAACCAATCGTTCACCCGCCAAATTCTTAATATGACGCAAGGTCCCAGCGACGAAATGCTTCAGTATTTATTTCAGCAGGTCAGGAAACCGGAATTTCAGGTTCGTCTGCGATGGCAGGATGATACCGTGGCGATATGGGATAACCGCATCACTCAGCATTATGCGGTTTGTGATTATTTGCCCCATCGCCGTCACATGCAGCGTGTAACCATCAATCACGATAGGCGAGTGCGGGGATAAGGGCTGAGGCATTTGCTTCGCTTCCTCCTCGATTGATAGAGAGACTGGTAATGAGCTCAGAAATTGACGCAAACAAGCAGCAAAATATGCGCCGTGTGGCGATGACTTCGCTGGCCGGCACCAGTATCGAGTGGTACGACTTTTTTCTTTACGGCACGGCGGCCGCCGTCATCTTTCCCAAGGCGTTTTTTCCGCAAGATTTGCCGCCAATGGTGCTGCTCATTATTTCTTTCAGCACTTTTGCAGTCGGGTTCATTGCCCGCCCACTGGGTGGCGTGGTGTTCGGACACTTCGGCGATCAAGTGGGCCGCAAGCGCACGCTGGTGATTGCGCTCATGATTATGGGGGTGGCGACCACTCTCATTGGCCTATTGCCCACTTACCAGTCTATTGGCATTGCCGCACCGCTGGGGTTGGTTCTGCTTCGCTTCATACAAGGCCTTGCGATTGGTGGGCAGTGGGGTGGGGCCATGTTGCTGGTCACCGAGAGCGCGCCCGATCATCGACGCGGTTGGTATGGAGCCTATGCGCAAGCGGGCGCTGCAGTGGGCGTGATTCTGGCCAATCTCGCGTTCCTGTCGGTCAGCGCTTCCATGAGCGATGCGGCCTTTATGGACTGGGGATGGCGATTGCCCTTTATTGCCAGCGTGGTCCTCATTGGTATCTCCCTCTATGTACAGCTGCGTATGGAAGATACGGACGCGTTTAAAGCATTGCAGGCGGCACAGGCCGACTCGGGGGCGCCTGCCGAGGTGCCCCGCTCACCGGTGCTCGAAGCAATCCGTCGCTACCCGCGGCGAATCATGTTGGCGGCCGGTGCTTTTCTCTCAGTGCAGGTCACCTTTTATATTTTGATCGCCTTCGTGATCGCCTACGGATTGAACTCTCCGTCGGTCGATCTGACTCGAGATGAGATGTTGATGTCAGTGCTCATTGCTGCGGGAGTGATGGTGCCGGCTGTGTTCTATTTTTCAGGCCTTTCTGACCGGGTGGGACGCAAGCAGGTTTATCGTTGGGGCGCCATTTTGACCGGCGCCTGGGGTTTTGCCCTGTTCCCGTTGGTTGACACCGGGAGTCCCGCCTTGATCACGCTGGCGGTGACAATGGGAATGATCTTTCTCAGCATGCAATATGGTCCACAAGCGGCTTATTTCACAGAGCTTTTTTCAACAGAGGTGCGCTATTCGGGGGCTTCTCTTGGGTATCAGATCGGCGCGATTCTCGGCGGTGCGCTAGCGCCCACCATTGCCGTATTGCTGTGGAATGAGCTCGGTATTGTTTACGTGTCGGTCTACATTTTGATTGCGGCGGGACTCACGCTGTGGTCCTTGTCTCAACTGGAGGAGACAGGCGGAAGGGCGTTGTAGGGTGTACTCCTTACAGGAGGAAACCTGCCTCTAACCACCGTTACCGACGAAGTGGCTGAGGCGGCAGTAAGCCAAGTTTGCGGAGCCGTGGGACCTCGATGGCTGGGCAACGGTCGATCACCAGATTGATCCCGGCCGCTAAAGCGGCCTGCTCTGCCTGCAAATGCGTCACCCCTAGTTGTGTCCACATTGCGGGAATTTTGAGTCCAATCAGTGCTTCCGTGATTTCGGGCAACACCAGGCTGTCGCGAAAGATGTCCGCCATATCGACGGGACCCGGGACCTCGGCAAGCGAGGGATAAACTGGGAGGCCGAGTAGCGATTGCCCAGTCAGAGCCGGGTTTACGGGAACGACTTCGAGCCCTTCTTCCAGCAGAAAGCGCATGACGCCATGGCTTGGTCGATCGGGCTTAGGGCTGGCACCCACTACCGCGACGCGCGCCACACTGGAGAGCAGAGACACTAATGACTCGTCGGACTCCAGTCTCATAACCGGTTTATCTCCACTCGGGCTCGCGTTTGTCCAAAAAGGCCCCCATGCCCTCTTTGGCATCGCCCTCTGAGGTGAGGTTATCCAGCATGACTTGATTGGCTAGCTGGAACGCTTCATCGAGTGGCATCTCTACCTGTTGATAAAAGGCCGATTTGCCCCGGGCAACACTCTCTGGTGAGCGTGAGGCAATCGTCAAGGCCAACTCCCGAGTGGCTTGTTGCAGCTTGGTTGCGGGCACCACTCGATTGATCAGGCCGAAGCGCTCCGCCGCAGTGGCATCAAATTGCTGGCCGGTGAGGGCCATCTCGAGTGCGTGTTTACGCGACACATTGCGGCCAATGCCAACAAGAGGGGTTGTGCAGAAGACCCCGATATTAACGCCAGGGGTGCAGAAGGTGGCCTGTTCTGACGCGATCGCGAGGTCGCAGGCTGACACTAGCTGGCAACCTGCGGCACTGGCAATGCCTTGTACACAGGCAATCACGGGCTTTGGGGCGTGCATGATACGGGTCATCAGGGCCGCGCAGGCCTCCAACAATGACTGCACGCGCTCCTGTCGTTTGGCACTGTCTTCTTCCGAACGAAGCTGTATTTCGGTCAAGTCGTGCCCAGCGCTGAAGGCGGGCCCGCTGCTGCGAATCACCATCACCCGAACAGCGGGGTCCTCATTGCCCATCTCGATTGCATTCGACAATGCGGCAATCATCTCGCTGGAGAGAGGATTCCGCCTTTCAGGGCGGTTCAGGGTCAGCCAGAGAATGGCGTCTTCCTTTTGGTGAGTCACAAATACTTCAGTCATGTGCTGATCTCTCAGATAGGGCTGATATTTGGGGCAACTGTGCACGAGGACGAGGTCGAGCCAAGTGCAGGGGCCAGATTATCATGACGCGGGCAATGATTTCCCTACAGATCTCGCCTCTCATGGGCGTGAGCCGGGTCAGATAGCGCCGGCCGTGTCTGGCAGTGGCATGGATAAAACCGCTGCCATCGTGGCCTGTCACGAGGCCGGGGTCGAGGACCTCGAGAACCGGCGGTTCAATTGCCGGTGGGGTCGCGCCTACGGCTACTCAGGTCGGCGTGAGGAAGCCATTTTAGCGGCGCGAGCAGCTGAAAGCGGTCGATAGTGAATATCCCGCGCCGTGTTAAGCGGGATTGATTATGATGGCGCACGTGAAGACCGTCGGGGTAGCGCCTAATGAATAGCGCTTGGCACTGGGTGAGCATTGGCACAGCAGACCTTCATGCTGCATTGGCCTTTTGGGTAGGCAGGCTGGGTTTTGAAGAGATTGGGGTCGCTGAGGGTGATGACCCAGGTCTGAGAGCACACTGGCGGCTGCCTGATCAAATGGTGGCGAGGCAAGCCATGGTTCGAGCCCCCGGTGCGGCTTTTGGCGCGATCCATTTGGTCGAGTGGGGTAGCGCTACCGAGTCGGTGCGAGCGGATGCCGCTGTCTTTGATCTCTGCCCCAAAAACCTTGATATCTATGTCGATGATTTGCCTAGGCGGATGGCCCAGCTAGCCGAGCAGGGTGTGATATTCCGGAACAAGCATTACAGTGAGGCGGTGTCGCCCGACGGGGTGCACTTTCGTGAGATCCATCTCGCGGGACACGACGATATTAATCTCGTATTACTGCAGATTTTGGGCGGCGCGATCCCGATCCCTGCGACAGGTTTTTATGGCATCGGCCCGCTGGTTTGTATTGTTCAGGATCCTGCGCCAGAAAGACGTTTCTGCCAGCAAGTGCTGGGGCTCGCGTTGTCCCACGACAACATTTTGGCGGGGCCAGAGATCGAGCAAATGATCGGATTGCCCCAAGGCTGCGCGCTGGAGGTGAGCATCTGGGCTGAGCCGGGGCAGCCGCTAGGCGAGGTCGAGCTCGTGACCTATCAGGGGACTGATGGAGCAGATCGATACTCTCGAGCCAGCCCTGGCAGGCGCGGCATAACGCACCTCAACTGGTGGGTGGGGGATATCGAGACATTCTCGTCACACCTGTCAGCTCATGGTGTGCAATACAGTTCGTCGTATATCAGGGGTCGCTTGATTCAAACCAATGCGACCCGAACATTCCGATCACCGGCGGGGTTGCAAATAGAGGTGCATACAGCAATCTAGTCCCCCTTGACGCTGGGCATCAGCGTCAAGAATTCGACAAGATGCGGCAGGGCTCGGGAAACCGAAATAATACCCCTTCCGGAGTAGCTCGAGCGATTTCAATTGCGTCAATCAGCGAGTAGCATCAGCTCCAGTTTGAGCATCCAGGAGCTTCTTGTATGGCGGAGCAACATGCCCTTTATATCGACGGGAAATGGGTCAATACCGACACCTCCGTGACCAATATTAATCCTTCGGATACTCGTGAGGTCATCGGTGAGTATGCTCAAGCGACGCCCGAACTCGTTGATTCGGCGCTTGATGCGGCAGTCCGCGCCGCGGGGGATTGGGGGCAATCGCCCATCGAAGCACGGTATCAGGTGCTCATGGCGATTGGTAACGAGCTCATCGAGCGCAGTGCCGAGCTAGGTGAGTTGCTCGCGCGTGAGGAGGGTAAGGCCCGTGCTGAAGGGGTAGGTGAGGTCTTTCGGTCCGGCCAATTTTTTCACTATTTTGCTGCCGAGGTGCATCGTCAGATTGACGATCGCGCCGATTCCGTGCGCCCGGGAATCGAAATTGAGACCCGTCGTGAGCCCGTTGGAGTCGTCGCAATTATTAGCCCCTGGAATTTTCCCATGGCGACGGCGGTCTGGAAGATAGCGCCAGCGCTGGCCTTCGGCAATGCGGTGATCTTCAAGCCTGCCAATTTGGTACCTGCCAGCGCCTGGGCCCTGACGGAAATTATTGCCCGACAAAATTTGCCCAACGGCACCTTTAATCTGGTGATGGGAAGTGGTGGTGCCGTCGGTGACCAGATTATTCATAGCGATCGAATTGACGCGGTGTCGTTTACCGGATCGCTTCCCGTGGGTAAGCAAGTCGCGGCGGCGACCGCAGCGAATCTGGTGAAATGTCAGTTGGAAATGGGCTCCAAGAACGCCCTGATCGTCGCGGCGGACGCGGACCTTGATGTTGCTGTCAATGCAGCCTTTATGGGGGGCTACAGTGGCACTGGACAAAAATGCACCGCGTCTTCACGTTTGATTGTAGAAGATAGCGTGCACGATGCGTTCGTGGGCAAACTCCGCGCCAAGCTCGAGAGCGTACAGGTTGGCCATGCCCTGGAAGAGGGAGTGGATATGGGCCCCGTAGCGTCTCAGGTGCAGCTAGATGAAAATCTCGCCTGGATTGAACGGGGCGTGGCAGAGGGCGCTACGTTGTTGTGCGGAGGAGAGGCTTTAGAGAGGGATACGCCAGGGTATTACATGGCCCCGGCCTTATTTGTGGATTCCGACAACAGCATGGCCATTAATCGCGAGGAGCTGTTTGCGCCGATCGCCTGTGTGATTAGGGCGAATGACTACGAACACGCGTTGCAGATCCTTAACGATACTAACTTTGGCTTAACCGCTGGCATCGTGACGCAATCATTGGCTATCGCGACGGATTTTAAAAAGCGCGCAGTTGCGGGCTGCGTGATGATTAATCTGCCTACGGCCGGCACCGACTACCATGTTCCGTTCGGTGGGCGGAAGGACTCCAGCTTTGGCCCGCGTGAGCAGGGTCAATACGCTCGTGAGTTCTACACCACCGTCAAAACGGTTTACCTTCAGGCCTGACGCCGGAGCGATTGTGAATCCAGACTGGACAGTCATCGACGGCCTGCAGTACTCGGCGTGGTCGCGCGAGATCTTCGAGCAAATGCACGAAGGTGGCCTGAATGCGGTGC
>NYTG01000014.1 GCA_002683395.1 Halieaceae bacterium
TGGGGTACACCTGATAATAAGGTTTGTACCGAGTACGCGAGAGGCTCGGGCCCGGATCTAAAGCCCTTGAATCCAAATCTCAATACACCGAGAGACGCTAGATCAGGCTAACGTCTCCCAGTGAGCGGTTAGTGCCCGCCAAAGACCAGCATTTGTACCGGCATCAGGAGCGCCTGCATCCTGAGAATGATGGCGTGGATCACGCCCACGGTATCGACCATATGCAGAAACAGCGTTTCACCGAAGCCAAGATCGCCTTCTTCGAGCAGTTCGTGATTACTGGTGTAGGCATTGGCGATACATTTGCTTCCCGGCATCACATCGCTTAGACCACCCTCATAGAGAGGCTCCATGACCACCGTCAGTGTGCCGGGACGGGCGCGTTGCTGGGCATCGAGCAGGACATCAGCAGGCTTTAGTTGCCCTGCAGCTACCACCGGTTGCACGCGCGTGACGATCATGGGAATGACTGTAAAGGGCTTGGAAAGGCAGACCACCTCGGTGATGGTACCGGGCTTGATCACCTGCGCGGAAAGCTGATTGAACCCAGCTGCGATTTGGAAGCGCCCCGATTCAGGGCCATCAGAGGGGATCAGGACGCCTGCCGGTCGAAGGATGGGGTTCACATAGTCGCCCCGTTGCAAGAAGAACTGCGCGACCTGACCATCCACTCCTGCATAGACAATGGTCTTATCGAGTGCAACCTGTGCTTGCTCCAACTGACGGAGCGCACTCTGACGCTGCGCGGGCAACACATCAGAAATTTGCGTCTTTACGCCAGCAACATTGGCCTGTGCCGCCTGAACGCCACCTTTGCGCTGGGCCACGGTATTTTCCAGCCGCTCGATTTCAATTTTGCTGACGAGTTGCTGGCCACGTGAGGAGAGTTCTTTCTTTTTCGAGAGTTCGTTTTCAGACTGCGCCAAGGCACTCTCTGCCTGAACCAGTGTCGCGTTTGCCGCCTCCAGTTGCACCTCGGCCTGAGCGACGGCAGACGTCAACTGGTCGAGCTGACTCTCTGCGACATTGACCGCTGCGACTTGGCTACTATCGAGCAAGCTGAAGAGCGGGTCGCCGGTTCCAACCGTTTCTCCGTTATTGACGAACACCTCTTCTACTCGACCGCCCCCCTCCGGTAGCAAGGGAATCGTGCGAAAGTAAGGTCCGGCATTGGTTGTTGAGGGATGGTAATAAAATACGACGGTGATGAAGCTCACGGTCAGGATCAGGCAAGCGGTAATTCCCCAGCGTAGTTCATACCACATGGTAAAGAAGGTGATCTGGTCACCCCAGCGTTTCCCTTCCCGGTAGCGGCGAAAGAGGTAGTCGGGCAGCACAGTCACCAAAGAGCAGAGAATCAGTTCTAACATGACTACTGCACCTCCCCGGACTTCTCAACGGGAGGAGGGGATTGCTCGCCACTGTCAGGCGCCAATTTTTTTAGCGATTCCGAGATGTTGTTAAGCGGCGTGAGGAAGTCGGGTAGCTTTAACAGCGCAAGAATCAGCGCCGCGACCCAGAAAATATTGTTATGCGTAAACAGTGCCAACAAGGCCAGCACCATAATCAGCTGCGACTGGGTGTTACCGTGTTTGTGAGCGAGCTGTTCAGGTATGGCATGCAGTTTGAGATACACCACTCCCACGCCCAGCACGGCAAAGATCACAATATAGATAATGGCAGAGAATAGGGGGTCGCCCCCATCGGCAGTGCCGATAAAGGGGGGCAGCGTATGGGGCGCCAGTGGGTGAATTTCTCCAGACATAGGTGTCGGCCTCGATTGTTGTCAGCGCGGGCTGACTTAGGCAGCGAGTTGCTGCTGTTTTTGTAGCGCGTAGCGCAATTGTTCCGTTGTGAGTGTGCGCAGAATGTTGCCTTGCGGATCCAGTTGCTCGGTCAGTTGGCCGTCGGGGGCATACAGCTCGAACAGCACCAACGCACCCTCGGGACCTCCCTGCTCCATATGCACATCGCCCGCCGGTTTTTTGGCGTAGTCGCCGGCGTGCCGGACAGCCGTATCGGTCAGTTCACCGTTTTCGTAGGTTTTGACATGCAGCTCGCCGTCTAGCACCAAAGAGGTGGTGGCGCATAAGTGCCGATGAAAATGGCAAAAACTATGAGGATCCCAGCGATAGAGCACGCTGAGATGACCTGAATCGTCAATATCCAGAATGGTCCCCCAGTAGCTCACCGGAAAAGCATAACCACTCTCCTCGGAGTAGTGGGTCCAGACCAGATTGTCATGTTGAAGCAGATTCTCTTTCACCTTGACCAATGCCTTAGTTAAGCGACCTTCNTGCTAAGCATGACCGGANTCTTTTAGCAGTCAACTCCAGCACGCTAGGTTGTCGGNTTTGGCGATATCGGCCGTCAGAGCGGCGCAAGGCGAGTCCACGAAGGAAAATAGCTCACTCTACTCCTCCCAGGCCGTCGGTAATGAAGGGTCCGTCCACACAAATTCGTCGACCATCGGGAGAGGCGCAGGCGCCACAAATGCCGACNCCACATTTGGTGAGGTAATCGATGGCGCTGAAGATACGATCTGATGACACAAACTGCTTTTGCACTGCCTCACTGGCACGAATCATGGGTGCCGGCCCGCAGTTGTAAAAAACCATTTGCGCCAAGGACGCTTCGGACTGCTGCGACAAAAAGTCTGCCANTGCATCGCTGACACGGCCTTCAAANCCCGCACTNCCGTCATCNGTGGCAATNGNNACNCGAGCCACCTGATCGCACTCATCCCGAAAGTAGAGGCGATTGGCGGTGCGTGCNCCNACAAAAATATCGGCGGGGCGCTCAGTGCTGCCGAAGTCTTCNGCGATCTGGTACACCGCGGCCAGNCCNGTNCCTCCNGCNACGCANACAATGTGCGTANCTTCNGGCGGNGCCACGGCGACCCCGTGGGGNCCCCNAAGGTAAACGGTATCTCCGGGAGAGAGCTGGTAGCAGTGATCGGTGAAGGGCCCCACATTGATGACCGCCAGCCGCACAGGGTCGTGGGTCAGGCAGGAAAAGGGTTTCTCGCCAACTCCCGGCACCCACACAAAGACATATTCCCCTGCCCGGATATCAAGATCACCGTCCAAGGTCACGACCGTGATGTCTTCGCACACAATCTCGTTTTCAACGACTTGATAGGGCTTGAAGTCCATATCGATGTCAAACCGGATCTGTTGGCTCGCCTCATTAGTACCCTCTGCCAGATCGCGGGCGAGGTCGCTGAAATAGCGACGCATGTCCTCGCTGTCCATGCCGGTTAGGCCAGAGCCAATACCGAGAATATTGGCACCGCATCGGGCGGCTGCGCGGCAGTCCTCCGCCGACGATAAACCTCCGCAGCCAATAAGCGGCACGTCGGTGTCCTGGCGTAGTGCCTTGAGTGCTTTCAGAGCAGTGGGCAGCACACCCTTGCCGGACATACCCCCCATACCGTTGCTGAGCACCGGCTGACCATGGCTTTCGGTATAGCCGGGTCCTGTGGTATTGATCGCGCACAAGGCCGCAGCGCCCCCTTTAAGGGCGGCGCGTCCGATGACCGCGATGTCATCCACGTTGGGGGTGAGTTTGGGAATCACGGGAACATCGACCGCCGCACAGACGGCGGCAACCACTTCTTGCACCATCTCTGGGTCCTGCCCCATTGCCATACCGTACCCCTGCGCATGAGGGCAAGAGAGGTTCAGCTCCAGCCCATCTGCAACGGGCGCCAGTTTGCGGGCTACTGCAACAAACTCTTCCACGGAACCGCCAAAAATCGAGACCAGCAAAAATCGATCTGCTGGCACGTTGAGGCGTCGCAGGCCTTCAAGGGCTTCGTCTACTCCCGGGTTGGTCAATCCCACAGCGTTAACGAAACAGCCGGGGGCATACTGGCTATAGACCGGTTCTCGATTACCGGAACGGGGCTCAAAACCGATGCTTTTGGTCGTGATGACACCGATCTCGGGAACAGTGTCCATCACCCGCTGAATGATGGCAGGTGCCGTTGTCACAATACCTGATGGAATCGTGAAGGGGCCTGACAAGCGTTTGCCGAGGAACTCGGTGGTCAACGTGGTGTCTCCGTGGTGTCTTTACAATTATACGTTGCTCGATCCAGCCTCGTCCTGATCGAGCGGAAAAATCTGCGGAAATAAGACGCTCAGGTGCCGCAAAAAGTACGTGTGACCCGCTCTTCAGGCTCGGGCGGTTTGGCCCATTCCAGATCATCGGCCTGCCAGCCAAATGGCGACTGGCTCCGCTTTACCATGGCCTGCACCCACGCCATATCACCCGTTTCGGCGAGATCAATAGCGCGCTGTACTAAATGGTTGCGGGGAATCACCGTCGGATTCGCGGTGCACATGGCGCTCGTAATCGCTTGGGTATTTCCCGTATTGGCCTTGCGCCTCGCCTGCCATGTCTCGGCCCACGCGGTGAGTGCCGGTGGGGCCGTAAAGATGTCTGGCAGCGGGGAGTGCTCCAGCGTTTGATTGGCGACCTCAGTCAGCCATCGAAAAGCGAGCGTGAAGTCGAGGTTTTCCGATGCCATCAGCTCGTGAAAGGCTTGGATCAAGGTGCTATCGGACTCCCTAAAGTCATCCAGCCCCAGCTTCGCGGCGAGTTGGCGCTGATGATGCTCATGGAACCGTTGCGGGTAACGGTCGACAACGGCCTGTGCCAGTTGTTGCGCGGTTTCTTTGTCGTCGTCGATTAACGTTAGCAGGCACTCTGCCAATACAGCCAAGTTCCAGTGCATGATGCCCGGCTGATTGGGCCAGGCGTAGCGACCCTGACGGTCAATAGAACTAAAACAGGCCTGTGGATCAAAGTGGTCCATGAAGGCACAGGGGCCATAGTCAATCGTTTCTCCACACAGGAGGGCATTGTCCGTATTCAGCACGCCGTGAACGAAGCCCAGTACCTGCCAGTGGGCAACCAGCTTGGAAAACCGCTCGCAGACCCCGTCCAGCANNATCGCCGCGGGAGATNCGGACGCGNGTTTTTCGCCCCCTGATNGCGGATGAGTAAAGTGCCGATCNACGACGTAGTCCACCAGGGTGGCGAGATCATCACCNCCCCGGGTCATGGCNAAGTATTGGACGGTCCCGACNCGNAGATGGCTGCTGGCCACCCGGGTGAGAACCGCGCCGGGTTCGATCCGGTTTCGGATCACCGGTTCACCGGTGCCAACGGCTGCCAGTGCACGNGTTGTTGGAACGTCCAGTGCGTGCATGGCCTCCGAGACCAGGTATTCGCGGATCACCGGCCCAATCGGTGATCGCCCGTCGCCACCCCGCGAGTAGGCCNTGGGGCCGGCGCCCTTGAGCTGAATGTCAACGCGCCCGCCCGTCGGCGTAATCCACTCACCGAGCAAAGTAGCGCGGCCATCGCCAAGCTGCGGGTTGTACTGGCCGAATTGATGGCCGGCATAAACGGTCGCGATCGGGTGAGTGTTCGGTAGGGATTGGTTGCCGGCAAGCGCCATGAGTTGTTCCGGGTCCGACTGCGGATTGTTAGACCACCCGATTGNGTCAGCCAGCGCGCCATTCCACAGCAAGAGTTGGGGACTGGANACCGGGTCGGGCGGCTGTGAGGTGCTNAAGGCGGCACCTAACCGGGCATAGGAGTGATCAAAGCCGGTNGTCATTGTTGTCTCCCGAAACACNCAGTGGCNTCAGTCACCGAAAAGTTTTTTGATGAACGAACCGGCTTTCTCCTCGATTGCATCCTGTACTTGCTGTTGAGCCTCGTTCTTCAGAATCTGCTCCGCAATGCTCGCCACATCCACTTTGCAAGCGGCGCCGCTTTCCGAGATCAGATTACCCGCGCAGTCGACAGGCCAATCAACACCCGCATAGCGCTGATCGATGAGACAGAGTGGACTCACTTGTGTGATCTCGTTATTGACCTGGCCTTCCATACGGAAACCGAAATCCATGGACGCAAGATCGATGTCACCGGAACCTTTCATGACCACGCCCGGCGTCGAGAAGCGCAGCTTTTCGATATCTCCCACGCCTTCATCGAAGTCGACCGCGAGGGAGAGATCTGTGACGGGTGTGTTGGTGGGTAAACCTGAAATNGGTGGAATCTTATTAACGACTGCCACGGCACTGCAGACGAGGCCTTGCACGGACACCTTCTGCAATATGAGATCTTGTCCGCTGGCTGTGACATCACCGTCCAGCGCGGCGATCAGATCTTCGCTTGTTACGCCCGCAGTCTCGATGTCCCAGCCCATTTCGATTCGGCCCGTTGCGGCNTCGGTGTTNCCCNCGCTGGCCANNANCAGGTCCATATTGACACCTTTAAGACCGCCCTCGACCTCANCTTCNACCACNGGNCGNCGGGCGTTNAGCATCATNCGNGTATCGAGCTGTCCCTNATGAAGNNCNCCNCGNACGTAGTCGATATTGGCCACTCCATCACGCACGCGCAGGAAGACTTGGGCGTTGGTGATCGATTGCCCTCCGGCGATCAGTTCCTCCGCAGCGATGCGCATTTCAAGATCGAGGTCACGCAGCGGTCCGACTGGTAAGGGCACGGGAACAGGACTTCCCGAATCGGTATCAGCGGGGGCAGACGCCGAAGGAGGCGAGGCATCACTGGCCGGCGANTCAGATGGNATTGATGCAGGGAGCGGCGCAGGTTGAATCTGGTCGACATCGAGCCGGGCCGTCGTGATATCGAGCTTGATTTCCGGGCTCTCAAGAGCCGACCAGATCAATTGTCCCGTCACATCACCACCGGGAATAGTGGCATTCAGCGTAAAGTCTGCTTTGGCGGGTGAGACAATAAATGCACCATTNAGCGCGCTCTTAACCGGCTGGGTGAGTGCGCCCGCCACCTCGGTTTCNAGATTTTCAATGTCGATTCTGCTGAAGTCAGAGGCAACGCGGATAGCCCCGTCCAACGCAATAGCNAGGGGCGCGGTAGAACCATCACCCAAAACGGTGAGAGCGCCTTCGAGTCGCATGGGCTCGTTGCGAGTATTGACCTCCGTCAGGGTTAAGTACTCGACGCGAATATCATTACTGAGCTCGCCGCCTCGAGTGCGCTGGATCAGGGTGATGTCCTCGATCTGTATCGCCTCNGCGAGGACCGCAAAGCCAGAGATGCCAGCGTTTNCCGATAGCAGTCGCTGTCGCTCTTGCTCCTTGCTCTGTCGAATNANTTCACCTCNTTTTTCCCACTCTCGATCGCTCATGATCGGTCGNGGCTCTGGCGCAGGTGGNAGCGCCTGAGGCTCGGTAATATCAGCGGTTANACCAGCGATCACAATGGTGCCAATGTCGATATTACCGCCCAGCAAAGGCAACAGTGACAGCCCAACATCGAGTTCGTCGATAGAGGCGCTAATGCTTGGATCGTATTCTGTTCGGGCAGGAAGATCGAGTGAGGTGCTTTCGATCCGCAGTCCGAAGCGCGGGAAAAAGCTGAGCTCGGTCTCACCCTCTACAACCAGCTCTCCGCCGGTCTGGTCTTTCACCTGAGCCTGGGCCATGTCGAGCAGTGCCTGCTCATCAACAAATAGGGGCAGTAGCAGTATCGCCGCCGCAACCACCACTACCAACCCGCCTGCAATCCATAGAATCACCAGCATCTTCTTTTCTCCCGAGGTCTCAGCTTGGCCTCAGCATAGCAAAGCCATCTCGTTGTGGAAGCTTTTAGCGTAGGGTGCGCCGCTCCACATGCCGACCCAGGATTCGATCCCTCTCTTGAAGGACCCCTTCGTTGGACTTGAGTTTCCAGAGTGTCTCTTTGGCAAACTGGTAAGAAATTTTTAGGTCCACGATGGGATCGGGATAGTCAATCGGGTGTAATTGTCGCTCCATAGGCGAGCGCAACCAGGGTTGGTGCAGCAGTGGCGTTGGCAATCCCGCTAGCTCGGGCACCCATTCGAGAATAAAGGCGCCTTCNGGGTCGTGCTCCAATGATTGTTTGACCGGATTGTAGATACGAATGGTGTTGATGCCGGTCACGCCCGCCTGCATCTGCATCTGCGGGTAATGAATGCCAGGCTCGAAGTCGAGAAATAATGAGCCNAGCCAGGCGGCTCCCAGACGCCAATCCTGCCACAGGTGATGGGTCAGGAATGACACCACCATGGCCCGGGATCGGAAGTTGATGTAGCCGGTCTGCAATAAACAGCGCATGCAGGCGTCAATCAGNGGGTAGCCGGTTCGCCCCTCCCGCCAGGCGGCCAGATGCTCGGGGTCGTGATGTCGTGGATGAGCCAGATAGCCCCGATTCAGGTCTTCAAATTCCATCCGGCACTCCATCTCGAACTTCTGGATAAAGTGGCAATGCCAGTGGAGCCGTGATTCAAATGCAGACAGCGCCCGGCCCCAGCTATTCTGGCGCTGCCGGCGCTTAAGGGCTTGATATGCCTGCCGTAAGCTCAGATTGCCCCACGCGAGATACGGGGACAGCCTTGAACAGTGCACTCGACTGGTCGCGGGTTTAGAAATGTGTCGCTGGTAGCCGTGGCCGCGGTGCTCGAGAAAACTCTCGAGCACCGCGTGGGCTGAGGGCGAGCCACCGGGCTGAAAGGCAGCATTGTGTGCCTGCCAGCCCACTAACCGCTTGCAACGCATGCCGGCTAAGGCCGCTGGGGCCGGTTGGCACCACGCCGCCACTTTACCGAGGTCAATCTCCGCTTCTCTCTCGCCCATCACCTGATGCCACGCGCGGTTCCACCCCCTCCGGTCCTGACGTCCACGCTGCACACCGTTGGTCTGAAATTCGTGCCATTCGATGCCCAGATTCGCGCAGAGTGCAGCCACTTTCTGGTCCCGATCGAAGGTCACCCCTAAACCGGTCTCCTCATAGCTGAAGAGATGGTTGAAGGGGGTATGTTCGTGCAATGCCTGAAGCAGCGTCAGGGGTTCGCCTTCCAGCACGTCAATGCGCGCGTCCAGTGCTGCCAACTGTTCGTTCATCGCCTGCAGAGATTGGGAGATAAAATGCCAGTGTCGGCCTCGATAGTGGGGGTCTCTCAGCAGCGATGAGTCAACGATGTAGAGAAGGATCAACGGTTCGCCACGCGCCAGTGCTGCAGCGAGCGGTGCGTGGTCAGTCAGTCGCAGATCTCGCTTGAACCAGACAACATTCATGACGCCGACAGCCTCGTGGCCAGCAGTGGGTTCACCAGTGGCTCTTGCGTGACGGCATCTTGCAATGCCACGCGACCGCGGAAGAGCGCGCTGTAGATGAGTCGGTAAGCATCGCGATCGAAAGCGATTGCCGCCGGACGTTCCAGAGGCTGCTGGGCCTCAGCGGGTGAATTGAAACAGCCGTGCCAGGCCCATTGATCGACCAGATGATATTGCTGCTCCGGTTGGCCATCTGCGGGATGAATCGTTCGCTCGGCCAGCAACAGCGGTCCTGAAAAAGGCCAGGCAGCGATGCGCTGTCGATCGAGCTGCTCTAGCAAGCGGGCATTGTGTGACGCGGCGCTTTCTTCTCCTGCACAGGCGCCGTCACAGCGCCCCAGCTGATGCTGAAAGCAGGCTCCCTTACCTTTATCGAGACCCATGACGCGCAGGCAGAGAGCGTGATCTCTAGCGAGATTCTGAATCGATGCAGTGACGCGATGTTTGTTGGCAAATAAACCGAACGTATCGGTTTCGCGGAGTCCTGTGGGTGCGAAATCGATAGCGATCGGTTTAAGAAAGCCCGCTTCTGACGGCTGCAGTGTGATGGTCCAGAGACGCCGGAGTCGGCGCTGTCGCCGATTGAAAAGTGGCACCTCTGCCTTGATGGCAGCATTCTCGACCAGCAAGGCCCCAATCTCTCCTGCGGTGAGCTGGCAGTCGATGCGGCTGACCTGAGACATCAGTCGCTGGTGTCTGCCGGGTTTTCGACCCTCGTTCAGATGCTGTGTCACCCTGCTGTGGATATCGACACTTTTTCCGATATACAGCAGCGAGCCTTCCGCGTCATAAAATCGGTAAACACCGCTGCACCGGGGCAGGCTGGCGACGGCCTCCCCGGCGCGGGAAAAAGTGATGGTCTCTAGCGTCTTGCTCATTGGTCAGGGGTCTCTGTCTGGGTTTTGTCTCCGTTAATCGGGGGTGTTCTCATGCAGAGCAAACCGGTATGCCGGTGAAATCGTAGCTCTTATGACGCCACCTAAAAAGTGGATCTTTAGGCGACGTAACGCGGGATCAATGAGCAAAGTCAGAGGTGTGAGAGCGAGATGAAAGTGTCGGTAGATGAGCTCGGCAAGCTTGAGGTGGCCGCGGTGGTGATTGAGTCGGTCGATCTGAGCCTCTACATCGCTCATGTGCGAATCGCGGATCAGGAACACGTGATTGCGGACCGGCATGGCAAGGTGCTGAAAACCCGCAATCTGCTAGAGATGCAGCGAACGTTGCGCAAAGCGGTGACCTGCGAGTTCTATTTAAGACAGCGCAGTGCCTATGACGAAATGGTAGGCCACCCGCATCGGGCCGCCGATAACAGCATGGAACTGCCGCTGGGCAACCAGCCACTCCCAGAATGGCTGAATTGAGATGTTGTGAGCGAGAGGCCTATCGAAAACACCGTGCTGACTATCTGCGCTCACTGATACTGGTTTTGCGCTTAGTCATGAGTGGATAGGTCGTCCTCTGCGAGCTGATGACCCCAGTCTCGCTTGGCCTTCAAATACTGCAGGTTGTGCTGATCTACACCGCTGACATGTTTGACCCGTTCGATGTGGGGCACACCCAGTGCTGTGAGATCTTCCTCTTTTTTAGGGTTGTTGGTGAGGAGCCGCAGATGCCGCCCTTCGCCGAAATATTTGAGTAGCGCAGCCGCGTCGGAAAAATCTCGGCAGTCATCGGGGAGGCCNAATGACCGGTTGGCCTGATAGGTATCTTCACCCGCGTCCTGCAACAGGTAGGTGGCGGCTTTGGCCCATAAGCCGATTCCCCGTCCTTCATGACCGGCCATGTAAATGAGGTAACCCCCCTGTGGATCGTCTGCGATACGATCCAATGCTGACTCAAGTTGCGGGCCGCATTCGCAGCGTTTCGAGCCCAGTACATCGCCTGTCAGACAGCTCGAATGCACCCGCACCAGCGGNTTATCGCTTTTTTCGGGTTCTCCTATGACCAGCACACTGTTCACNGCCATGCTNGAGGCGAGGTGCGAGAAGAGGTGTTGCCCNCCTTGCTCACGCAGGGTGCTGGCGAGGTGNTCGACTTCGGTGAGTTCCGAGCTGCGCACGCTGGCATACCATTTGACGGTGGGGTGACGATGGCCGCGGGCCAAGGGCAGCGGAATCGGCCCCATGAGGTTGAGATGCAAGCCAGTCCCGGGGATCTCGGCCATGTCGACCTTTGCGCCGTCGCTGTTAATGCGAAACAACTTGCCGTCTCGAATCAGGCGCTCGCGGATGTCAGGGTTAATGTAGGTGAACATGGTTGGCCGTAGGTCTGCTATTTTGCCGGTGCGTTGAGGGACCGCGGAGTATAGAGGGATTTAGTCGATTTGGCGCGGCTGTTGCTGGGTAATACAGTGGATGCCCCCGCCCATGGCAAACAGCGCCCGGCTTTCTAACACGACAACGTCGCGATTTGGGTAGGATTCGCTGAGGATCTCCCGCGCCGCTTCATCAGCGCGATCGCCAAAACCCGGGCATACCACGGCCCCGTTACAAACATAGTGATTGATATAGCTGTAATCGACCCAGTCTCGATTGTCCTTCAGCGTGGCAGGGGCCGGCAGAGCTAAGACGTCAATGCCTTCCTNTGAAAATTGGCTCGATAGCTCGTCCCATAACGCGTGATCGGGATGCGCTTCATCAGTTTGTTGGTGGAGCAATAGACGGCCGTCAGGTGCGAAGCAAGCAACGATATCGACGTGACCTTTGGTGCCATTGAGAAAGTTATCCCGCCATAATCCTCTGGGCAGCCAGATGGCACGGTGGGTGCCCAATGCGTGGTGGATTTGCAGAGCAATGCTGTCGCGATCATGGCTGGGGTTGCGATCCGGATCGAGCTGCACTGTGTCCGTCAGCAACACCGTGCCGTGACCATCTACGTGGAGACCGCCCCCTTCGTTAACAATGNCGGCGCGTTCAACCCGAATATCGAGCCATTGTGCGATACGTGCGGCAATGGTGTCATCGTGACCCCACTCGAACTCAGTATTTTGTCCCCAGCCATTGAACTGCCAATCGACCGCAATCAGGGCGCCATCATCGATGACGAAGGTCGGCCCAATGTCTCGCAGCCAGGCATCGTTCAACGCAACGGGGATCAAGTCGATGGCTTCAGAGAGTAGTTTCTTCGCGACAGGCAGGTCGTGGTGATGGCACAGCATGCGCAGCGGCTCATAGTCGCTGATGGTGTTGGCAACCAGTGCCCAAGCCCGCTGCGCATCGTCTCGTGTCAGCCCAGACTCCGCATAGCTGTCGCGCGGGAAGCCCATCCATGTGGCGTCGTGAGGGCCCCATTCCGGCGGCATGATGCGCCCCTTATTCATGGCGCGATGCCGGGAATACCCCCGTCCTGCGACTCACCATTGGCTTGTCGAAGATTCACTTTTTCTTGAGTCAGTGCGCTATAGGTGTCAGGCCGCCGCGTAGCAAAAAAAGGAAACAGCGTCAGCCAGTCCTCTCGTTGTCCAAGGTCAATTTCAGCGACTAACGCCACCGCTTCGTCGCGCGGTGCTTCGACCAGCACCCTGCCAAATGGGTCAATCAGACAGCTGGTGCCATAAAAGTTCAGCAGCCCTTCGGAACCAAAGCGATTTGGGAGTGCGATGAACACACCATTAGCGACTGCGTGCCCTACGACCGCGCGTCGCAGGAGCGGGGCGGTATCGAAATCGGGGTGGTCTGGTTCGGAGCCGATTGCAGTGGGATAGCAGAGTAAATCCGCGCCNGCGAGCGCATAGCAGCGTGCTACTTCCGGGAACCACTCATCCCAGCNAGTGGGATTACCCACTTTAAGGTCCTGTCCGTCTAGCGCCAGTGTATGCACGGGATAGGGGTTGTCAGCCGGGCCTTCTGCGAAATAGTGGTCCTCGAAGTATCCCTCGGTGACC
The DNA here is from genome assembly GCA_002683395.1 of Halieaceae bacterium. Classification (GTDB taxonomy): domain Bacteria; phylum Pseudomonadota; class Gammaproteobacteria; order Pseudomonadales; family Halieaceae; genus Luminiphilus. Next base: position 13,024 of record NYTG01000014.1, read on the forward strand.
GGAATATGAAGCTTTCGCGTGCAGCCTACCNCTTGCCCGTCGGGCNTGACGATAACGGAAGTGTTGAGGCCGCGTTGATCGATGGCTCCGGAGCGTTCGAACAATGATATTTGCACATGAACATCACACTCACGCGCGAGCTCTCTGGCCAGCGCCACACTCGGACCTTCTTCCAAGCTCTCTGCTGTTTGATCTGCTGGGCCATCAGGCCTCGTGTCGGCAGGGTACCGATCGAGCGTCAATTCCGGCAAAAATACGACGTTAGCGCCAGCGGTCGCNCAGGCGCTAACGCCATCGCGTATCTGATCGGTGTGAACTTGTACTGACTCGTGCCAGCGCGTCTGAACAAGGCCAATACAGGTCATTCGAGCCGCGCGCCCGGGCAGTGGACAAGGACTGGGCAGTGCTTTGCTNGAGATCACTTTCATAAGGGCCGCCTCGCTAGAGTGCGACTAGAGTAGGTGGCATGGCGTGCGGCCTCAAGCTCCCCATTTGGGGGAGCTTGAGGGCTTGGCATTACGGTAACTGAAAGATCCTGCGGGGGATCACCTTGTAGTCATCCGTGGCACTCAGTCAGCCGTCCTTATTCTGGCCGAAGATCAGGGCGCCGAAGGCGCCACACCGGGAGGGAATGCTCCCAGCACGCGGGCGGCGGCGCTATCGAGGGCCGCCTGGTCGCGGATAGTGTCTTCCTTCAATTTCGACTGTGTCACGCTGCGCCAGACAGAGGCATTTTCCACGGGGTCAACCATGTCAATAATAAACGTCCCCTGCGTGTACTCGCTGACTCGCACATCGGTCTGATTCATGCAGTTGTAGCAGTTGTACATGGCATAACGGTTGTACCGGCTGTAGCCGGCAGACATGCCGTAAGAGGGGTTGTTATAGGTTTTAACGTCGGTCTTCTCCATGAGGTTCAGGTGCCAAGTGAGCAAGAGGTCAGCGTCTGCGGTTCGCTCCACGAAGACGAAACCCTTTGCTTCGAGGGCAGATTTGAGCGCCGCATCAATGCGATCTCTTTGGAAATCGGTTAACTCGGTAGGGTTATTACCGGTCACTTCACCACTCATGGCGTAAAAGCCAACGGTCTTGAGCTCACTGAAGTTGTAGTCAGGTGCAAAGTCCACCGCCGGTTCGGGGGGTTTGGTGGCACAGGCGGATAGCGTCAGGACGACGAGCGTGATGAGAACAAAACGTATGGGCTTCAAAACAATCTCCAAAAGCATCAGGTCAATGCTGCCTAATGTAGCAGGCTTGGCTCTATGTGCCAGTGCCGGACACGACTGTCGGTTTGGGGCGGCCGCCTAGCGAGTACCTGCAGCAAGCGCCATAAGGCCTGCGGACTGTGCTCGTCAGCTTGTGGATTTTTGCTGAATGGTCTTGTCAGGACTCGCCGCACGCTGCGAGGGTGCGCTGAATGGTCTGAACATGGGTTTTGATGACCTGCGTCTGGTTAATCAGCAGCTGGTCACGTTGCATAGCCCAGTCGATATAGTCTGGCGGTAGCACGGCTCCCAAGGGCGCTTCGAGCGCTTTGATCGGCTGGTGCAGCGCTTCTTTGCGCTGACGCAATCTCACCAGCCATGGCTGCACTTGTCCCACAAAAAATTGTGTGACGACACGATTCAGTGCGCGTGAGCGCGCGGTCGGCTGTCCGTAGGGACATAAGGGCGCCTGCACCCGCGCGGCCTCAAGCAGCTCATTAGCGCGAGCCAGATCTCGCGCGACAAGATAGTGCGCAAGCATTAAAGCGCCGCCGTCTCCTACCCGCAGATCACTCAGCAGCAATTCAAATTCGCGATTGCTCGCCGCCCAGCTTCCCCCGAGCCAGCCTGCTGTGAGATCGCCCAAGCGGGTCAGTGACGCAATGATGAGACTGTTTGTCTGGGTAGGATAGGCCTCCAGCGCAGTGGGACGCTGCCAGAACGCCTGCCATTCGGGCCCCATCAGCACGGCTTGAAGCGTAGACAGGGGAAGTAAGCTCCGTCGATCAAGACTTGCCTGCTGTAATACATTGGCCAGTTCCGTGNCACCGCGATCACGCAGTAATGCGATACAGGCGGGCGCCAACTCCATAAATTCAAGATCGAGCAATAATCGCTGGGAGGGTGCTGCCGTGCGCCCCAGCTGTGTATTGCGGCGCCCCAGATTAATCTGCAATTCACAGCCGGACAGTGACAGAAAATCAATGAGGTCGATCTGGTTCGCCGCGGGTAGCTCGGTGCGTGGCGCCTCCGGCAGATCGAGCTCACCCGGAAAGGGTGTGGCGGCGGTGAGTGTCATCCCCGTTACGGTCGATAAGCGATTCAGGTATTCCGACAGCTGATCGGGGCCATTAGCGGTGTCATCACAACCCGCCAGTGCCAGTAAACAGACCAACAGGGTCCAGCGCATCATCAGCCAGTCAGTGCGGCTTTTGCCTCTGCCCGCCACCGATGCAGGTGTTCCAGCGACTCGTCAGGTGTCACTCGCGCCGCCCATTTAGCAAAATCGATGGCAGCCAGTAAATCGACATCCGCAAAGGAGAACTGTTCCCCCGCCAGAAAGGGGCTGCTCTCAAGAGCTTCATTGAGCATGGCAAAGCCCTGTGCGAGGCGCGTACGACCCCTCTCTACCAGTTCCGGTAACTGCGCTACGTTGTCAGGTCCCGGCAGCGCTCGGTCGACATAGCTTGGGTGCCCGTTGCGAAACGCATCCGCTGCTGCGCTAAAAATGTCACTGAATAAGCGATGGTTCCAGTTGAGCACACGGGCGCGTTCATCCGGAGTGCGGCCCAGCAGTGGTTTATCCGGGAACTGTTCCTCGAGATAGTGAACAATTGCAATGACCGCGCACAGCACGGTACCGTCATCGAGGATCAGAGCGGGTACCGTGGCTTCCGGAACCAAGGCGCGATAGGCGTCTGAGAGTTGCTCCTGTGTGCCCAGATCAATTTGCACCGTATCGAGCGTGATGCCCTTGTATTGCATGAACATGCCGAGGCGGGCGGGATTGGGTGCGGCGTCAAAGGTATACAGTTTCATTACAGGCGTTCTCCTACAGGGGGCTGGCAGTATAGCGGGGAGAAGCGANCCACAATGCTGTGTTTTCGATCGTTTTCGCAACCGCTATACTCCGCTCCCCATTGATAGGAGATTGCACCATGCGCTTGTTCTTTATCCTTTTGCTGGCCCCGATGGCGGTGCTCGCCCTTGACCTGACCGACCAGCAGCGGGCAGATATCGAAGCACGTATTCAGCCTTTTTATGAGGTCTGCGTGGAGGGAGAGGCGTGTGGTGGTGGCGATGCCATGGCGACCAATGCGGGTCGTTCTGGTGAGGACGTCTACAACGGCGCCTGTATGGCCTGTCATTCGGCGGGCATTGCCGGCGCGCCAAAGGTGGGTGACCAGCTGGCCTGGACCGACCGCATCGCCAAGGGAATGGACGTGTTGTACGACAGCGGCATCAACGGCGTTGCGGGTACCGGCATGATCGCGCGAGGTGGATGTGCGGATTGCTCTGACGATGAAATTCGGCTGGCGGTCGACTTCATGGTCGAAGGCAGCCGCTAACCCTTTACCCCGCCGACCTCGGTCGGCGTCTCCCGGAACGACAGTGCGGTATTGAGGTGTGCCATGGATACGTCCTCTATGCCGTCCAGATCGGCCAATGTGCGCGCAACGCGCAATCGCCGGTGAGCGCTGCGCGCCGAAAGACTCAGTGAGGCCAGTGCCTCAATAAAGCGCGCTCGTGTCGTGGCAGACAAGGCGCAAACCGCTAGCGCGCGCTCTCCTGACAAGTCGCGGTTCAAACAACCTTGACGCCCGTATTGGTGTGCCTGAACCGAGGCAATCCGCTGCATTAAGTGAGCCGACAGGCGCCGCTCGGGTGGCGGGCTCAGCAGTTGCTCGTGCGGGGGCTTTGTCAGGGTCACATGGAGATCAATGCGGTCGGTAAGCGGGCCCGACACGCTCTGACGGTAACGCCTGATGATATCCGGGGAGCATCGACATCCCCCGTCTTCGCTGTCTGCCTGCCCGCAGGGGCAGGGGTTCATGGCGGCCACCAATTGAAAACGGGCCGGGTAGCGATACTGATGCTGTGCTCTGACCACGGTGATTTCTCCGCTTTCCAGGGGTTGCCTGAGCTGATTCAGAACGGCTCGGGGGAACTCAGTGACCTCATCAAGAAATAAGACCCCGCCATGTGCCATAGAGATTTCGCCGGGGGTCGCTCTGGCCGTGCCACCGATCAGCGCAGCAATAGTGCTTGAGTGGTGCGGCGCTCTGAAGGTGGGTCCACTGACTCGCGGCAGCCCCATCAAATCGCGAATCAGCCAGATCTGCTGCTGTGTCTTGGGTTGGAGCGGGGGGAGAAGCCCCGGTAAAACCGACGCGGCCAGTGTTTTGCCTACTCCCGGAGGCCCGCACATCAGTAGATGGTGACCTCCAGCAGCGGCCAGCTCGAGGGCCCGGCACAGAAAGGGTTGGCCGCGAAGCTGCGAGAGATCCGGGTAGTTCGGAATGGGCGCCAATGGATCACTGCCAGGCTTTACCAACGCGGGTTCGCGCGCCTGCAAAACCGCGCACAGCGAGAGGAGATCGGTGGCGGCCAAGATTCGGCTACCCGGAACGCTCGCCAACTGTGCTGCGCCATCGGGCGCGACACAGAGCGTATGTTTGGCATCAGTGGCAGACAGTGTTGCCGATAAGGCGCCAAGACTGGGCCGCAGGCTGCCATCTAGACTCAGTTCACCTAAAAACTCTCTGTTTTCGATGGCCTCGCGAGGTAACTGGTTCGACGCCACCAGAAGTCCTATCGCGATGGGTAAGTCAAAGCGTGCCCCCTGTTTTATTTGCTCTGTAGGAGACAGATTGATCGTGATGTTGAAATCGGGCCACTTGAGGTGCGAGCTGACGATGGCGCTGCGCACACGACTGCGGATTTCACGGGATGCGGCGTCGGTGACGCCGACGACTTGAAACGCAGGTAAACCGGCACTCAAGTGAACTTCGACGGTGACGGGTGGCGCGCTGATGCCCGCCTGACTGCGTGTCTCAATAAAGGCGAGGTGCATGGATCATCCTTGATCGCTCTGTTCCGAGTGAGTGTCTCCCTAGAGGGTCCTTGTTAACGGTCTTTTTGTGGGTCGCGTTGAGGGTGAGCTAAGCGTCGGCGGAGGAGAGCGTCGCAGCCCACGCCGGTTAATCCCCCGGATGGTTGGCTTTGGCAGTCGGCTCCTGATTGAGCTCCTGATTCAGCGCTTCGATCTGTTGTTCAAGCGCTTCTAATCGTTCACGCGTGCGCTGCAACACTGCAGTCTGGGCGTCGAACTCTTCTCGGCTGACCACATCGAGGCGCGTTAACGCCGACTGCAACAGGCTTTTCGCGTTGCGATCGAGCTGCTCAAAAACGGGATCGCCCCCGTTCGCCAAGCGCTCAAAAATTGATCGAGCTCCGCGTTTTGTTGATTGATCGTTTTCCATTTACTGCCTTGCGCCACTGAACTCTATTTCAATGGCAATGTAGCGCACTCCCTAGAGGCACGACAGACCTAAACCCGCCAAAAGTGGTGCGCGCTCCGCACTCCTTTGGTGCGAATAGAGGGCAAGACAGACCTTGGAGGACACGCCGGTCTGGCCGTCGTAAATCCTTAACAATCTGAATTATATGATTTTTTTAAGACTTGGCCCACTCATGGCTATGTGCANAGNGGTGGCAGGACGTAGCCGGCGCAGACCGGGTACCACCCAACATGACATCGACCCACAACACTTTGCTATGCAGGAGACACCGAATGAAGCTTTTGAAATACGCACTTCCCGCGCTGGCGATTGCCGGTACCACGAGTTTTATGGCCCCCGTGGCGCAGGCCGCCGAGATCAGCGGCAACGTGGCGCTTGTGACGGATTACAAGTTCCGCGGTATTTCGCAGTCTGACAGTAAGCCGTCTGTTCAGGGCGGTTTCGATATTGCCTTTGACTCCGGCTTTTATCTCGGCACATGGGGCGCGGCGGTCGACTTTGACTGCGCAATCGATACTTGTGGCGGGGCAAACGGGGGCCTAGAGCTCGACTACTACGGAGGCTACTCGCATAGCTTCGACGGTGGCTTTGGCGTAGATGTGGGCTACATCTACTACGACTATCCCCAGGACGAAGGCGTCCTAGGTGATTATGAGGAAGTCTATCTCAACGTGAGTTTCGGAGGCTTCTCCGCCGGCGTTGCGTTCTCGGACGAGTATTGGTTCGAAACGGGTGAGATCGTCTACACCAAAGCGGGTTACGACATGACCCTGCCCGGTGACTGGGGGCTCAGTTTCTTGGTGGGTCAGGTCGATTACGACGTGGCTAGCTATGTAGAGACAGACAAGCATGTTCACTGGTTGGTGGGCCTGAGCAAGTCCTGGCAGGGCATCGACTGGAGTCTGACCTACGAGGACACCGATCTCGATGAGAACGAGTGCTACGGGTACGACTGGTGTGATGCAGCCCTCATTTTCGGAATGGCCAAGAGCCTGTAATGCAAACGCCGTCCGCAAGGGCGGCTCTTATCGGAGGTTGCCATGAAATTGGTTACTGCAGTGATTAAGCCATTCAAGTTGGATGACGTGCGTGAAGCGCTGTCCACGATTGGCGTTCAGGGAATTACGGTGAGCGAGGTCAAGGGCTTTGGTCGCCAGAAAGGACACACCGAGCTGTATCGCGGCGCGGAATACGTCGTCGATTTCCTACCCAAGGTCAAGATCGAGATTGCCATCGCGGATGGCATGGTCGATCAGACCATCGAGGCCATTTCTAAGGCCGCACAAACCGGCAAGATCGGGGACGGCAAAATCTTTGTGTCATCCCTCGAGCATGTCACCCGCATCCGAACCGGCGAGACCGGCGAAGAAGCGCTGTAATTCTGAGCCTTGGAGAACTCTCTCATGGAATACGATATTTTTCAGTTGCAGTACGCACTGGACACGTTCTACTTCCTCGTCTGTGGTGCATTGGTCATGTGGATGGCCGCTGGATTCGCCATGCTCGAGGCCGGACTGGTCCGCTCGAAGAACACGGTCGAAATTCTGACCAAAAACGTCACGCTGTTTGCCGTCGCCTGCATCATGTACATGGTGGTGGGTTACAGCATCATGTACGGCGGCGACATTTTCCTCAGCACGATCACAGGGTCGGGTGCTGTTGAAGGCGGTGAGGAAAACGCGACCTACGCGCCCTCAGCGGACTTCTTCTTCCAGGTAGTCTTTGTTGCCACGGCGATGTCCATCGTCTCCGGCGCGGTCGCCGAGCGAATGAAGCTCTTTGCTTTCCTCGCTTTTGCGGTCGTCATGACCGGATTTATCTACCCGATGGAAGGTAGCTGGACCTGGGGTGGTAATCCGGTATTTGGCCTTTACACGCTGGGTGATCTGGGTTTCCTCGACTTCGCCGGTAGCGGCATTGTGCACATGGCTGGTGCGGCAGCCGCTTTGGCGGGCGTCATCCTGGTTGGTGCTCGCAAGGGCAAATACGGTCCGAATGGCGAAGTGAACGCGATCCCCGGTGCCAACCTGCCTCTGGCGACGCTGGGCACTTTTATCCTCTGGTTGGGATGGTTCGGCTTCAACGGCGGCTCGGTGCTGGCAACGGCATCAGTCGACTCCGCTAACGCGGTGGCAGTGGTGTTTATGAACACCAATCTTGCAGCCGCCGGCGGATGTATTGGTGCGCTCCTGATCGCCAAGCTGCTATTTGGCAAGGCTGACCTCACGATGGCGTTAAATGGCTGTCTCGCGGGTCTGGTGGCGATTACTGCGGGTCCCGATACGCCATCGGCACTGCAGGCGACTATCTTTGGTGCGCTGGGCGGTCTGTTAGTGGTGTTCTCTATCACCACCCTCGACAAGCTCAAGATCGATGACCCTGTGGGTGCTATCTCAGTGCACGGTGTGGTCGGTTTGCTGGGACTGCTTCTGGTGCCGGTTACCAACGACGGCGCGAGTTTCTCGGGACAGGTCATTGGTGCGCTCACGATTTTCGGATGGGTATTCGTCGCCTCAATGATCACATTCTTTGTGATCAAGATGGTGATGGGGCTCCGTGTCTCCGAAGAAGAGGAGTACGAGGGCGCCGATCTCAGCGAGTGTGGCATGGAGGCTTATCCCGAGTTTGCATCCGCCAAGTAACTATTCTGTCCTCTCATGGCAGTCTTGGGCCCTTCGGGGCCCTTTTTTTGGCTTGATTTTCAGCTCTAGTGGGGGTGGGGCAGCACCACTAGGCCGTATTGCGCCGTTTAGGGAAGGTTCAATCAACGCTGTTGATGTGGCGATATCGCCTTCAGGCATTGCGAAAAAGACGCTGAGCCGCATAATAGCGACTTACACTACCGAGGCATTGCCATGAAGCTGGTCACAGCCATTATCAAACCGTTCAAGATGGATGATGTGCGCGCCGCATTGTCAGACATTGGTGTGCAGGGCGTGACCGTGACAGAGGTAAAAGGATTCGGCCGTCAACGCGGTCATACCGAACTTTATCGCGGTGCTGAATACGTGGTGGACTTCTTACCCAAACTGAAGCTCGAGATTGCCGCCCCTGAAGAACAGGTTGAGGCGATTGTTGAAGCGATTATTGCTTCTGCCAGCACGGGGAAAATCGGTGACGGCAAAATCTTTGTTGCACCGTTGGAGCAGGTAGTGAGAATCCGCACCGGAGAAACGGGCGTCGAGGCGATTTAAGCCCGTTACCCTGTCTGACCCGACGTGGCGATTTGCGCGATAGTGCGGGGTAGTGCTTTTAAATCTGTGATCACACTTGCCGCGATATCGCTGGTTCCCCCAGCGGGGCAGTACCAAACCGCGGCCGCACCCGCCGAGACCGCGCCGGAAACGTCGTTGTCGTGGCAGTCACCCACGTGAATCACTTCCCCCGCGGTCACGCCTGCCTGTTCAAAAGCGCGCCTGAAAAGTTCCGGGTCGGGCTTGCTCACGCCGAACTCTTCTGCGCGCCAGGCGTGGTCGAAACAGCCGCTGATTGAGGTCTTGCGTACGTCCGCGTTGCCATTAGTCAGGGCGCCCAATGGGTAATGCTGACGCAAGGTTTTTAGCACCGCTGGAGCGTCCTTATAAACCACCACGTTGTGGCGTTCTGAAAGAAACGCGGCGAANGCCTCTTGNGCNGCCGCAGCCGATTCAGCAGGAGCGATGCCCTGATATTGCAGCAAACGATCGATGAACACCTCGCGGAATGTGCTGATCTGATGCATCAGCTGAGGGTGCTCGGTCAGAATCGCCTGTCTCAGGCTCGCCAGCTGACCGGGGGGCGTCGTGTCGAGTTCGAGCGACGGAAACCGTTTTTGCAAGTACGACCATTGCGCGCGTTCTGCAGCGTCCAGAGCGGGCCGAACGTCCCAGAGCGTGTCGTCGAGATCAAAGGTAATGAGGCGAATAGGGTCAGTCATGCGGCGTGATTCGTTGATTAGTCTGATGGACCTGGCCCGCAATCGGCTCAGGCGCAGCCAGGCAGCTGCCCTATCACTTCTGCCAGATAGTCGAGGAACAATGTCCCATCCTCCGGTCGGTAGCGCTGTGTGTCATGCGAACCGACGCCGATCACGCCAATGACATCTCCGCCGAGGCGAATCGGTGTCAGCGCAGCGGATCCCTCCAGCGCTTCGGTTTTGAACAGTGCCTGCATTTCTTCCGGCCGCAACACGCCAGAAAAGGCGTCGCCTTGGCGAACCAGTTTGCCCGCCACTTTGGCCTCTTCGAGTGCCTCGGCGTCGCCGTTAAACCAAATGAGGGCGCCCGTGTCTGCGTTAAAAGTGCTCGTCACCTGCTCTAACCAGATGCGGCGTAAGCTATCCCGATTTTCCCCAGAGAGCAGCGCCAAAATGGTGTTGCGGGTGGCGTCGAGCAGCCGATCATTTTCTTTGCCAATGTCTGAAAGCTCAGCCAATTTTTGCCGTGAGATGATATTGCGCTCTCGCAGCACGCTCACTTGTCGCTCTACCAGTGAGACTGCGCCCTCGCCGCCGTGGGGAAGATTCAGCACGGCCAACAAGCCCGGCCGATCCTGCAAGAAATCAGGGTGGGCTCTGAGAAAGGCTTCAACGTCTTTGGGGTCTAGGGTGTTGGGCATTCGCTTTATCGCTCTGGCTTTATTTCATGCAACCACATATGAGGGGCAGGACTACANTCGTCACGTCACGTCACGTCCTCAGCACGATAGTACCGTCAAATACAGATGCCGTGGGTCCGCCAAGCCAGACGCGACTGNCATGACCTTCCCAGGTGACCGCAAGCTTCCCGCCGGGCAGATGGACGGTGACCTCGGTGTCCAATAAACCCAGCTGAATCCCATGGACCGCCGCGGCACAGGCGCCCGAGCCGCAGGCTTCGGTTTCTCCGACGCCTCGCTCGTATACGCGCAGCTTGACCTCCGTACGGGAGATAATTTGCAAAAACCCCACATTGACCCGGTCGGGGAAGCGCTCATGGGACTCCAGCAGGGGGCCGAGGGTCTGCACCGGTGCGCGGTCACAGTCATCCACCATCAGAATGGCATGAGGATTCCCCATCGACAGCGCGCCGATCGACAGGCTCTGGCCCTGTACGTCAATCGGATACTGTGACCCCTTTTCAGTAGCAGAAAACGGCACTTCGGCGGGGCTAAACCGGGGTGCGGCGAGTCCGGCAAAGACCCGCCCATCCTCGGTGATGGAGAGTTCAAGTGGTTCGCCGTCGGTCAATAAAGTGAGCTCTCGCTTTCGCGTCAGGCGTTTCTCGCGCAGAAAACGGCCCACGCAACGTGCACCGTTGCCACACTGTCCGGCCCGTGACCCGTCAGCATTAAAAATGGCGTAGCGAAAGTCGGCGTCGGGATTATCCGGGGGTGTGAGCAGCAGAATCTGATCACATCCGACGCCTCGCCGTCGATCAGCAATTCTTTTGAGGTGTGCGCTGCTGAGCTCAACGGATTGAGTCACGCCGTCAAGGACAACGAAGTCATTCCCCGCGCCCTGCATTTTGGTAAAGGCCAGCTTCATGCGCTGGACTCCGGNGGCAGATGTTCCCGCTGCCAGAGATCGCTGAGTAATTCGCGCTCGCCCACCAGGTGCACAGCGTCGCCGTCCACCAGCACTTCGGCGGCCCGGGGTCGGCTGTTGTAGTTCGATGACATGGCGAATCCATAGGCGCCCGCACCCATGACAGCCAGTCGATCTCCTTCTGACAGAGCCAGCATGCGTTCCTTGCCGAGAAAATCGCCGGTCTCGCAGATCGGGCCTACGATGTCCCAGGCCTTTGCGTCACCCTCGTGAGGGGTTACGGCTTGAATATCCTGCCAGGCGCTGTAGAGCGCGGGTCGCAGTAGATCGTTCATGGCTGCATCGACAATGGCAAACTGCCGTGCTTCTGAAGGTTTTAAGTACAGTACTTCGGTGAGCAGTGCGCCGGCGAGGGCAACGATGGATCGCCCGGGCTCAAGCACCAATTCTAGNTCCCGTGTCGCGAGACGCTGTGACAGCACCGACATGTAATCTTCAATGGAGGGAGCCGCCTGTTGATATTGCACGCCCAGACCGCCACCGATATCCAGATGTTGCAGATGAATACCCTCGTCGGCGAGTGTGTCGATGAGCGTCAGCAGGCACTCGAGTGATTCGACAAAGGGTGTGATGTCGAGGATCTGACTGCCAATGTGGCAGTCAATACCGACCGGCGTCAGCGCCGGGCTGTCGTGCGCCGTGCGGTAGAGGCTGCGGGCGGTGTCGACATCGACACCAAACTTGTTTTCACGCAAACCGGTAGAAATATAAGGGTGTGTACCCGCATCCACATCGGGGTTTACCCGGACCGACACCGGGGCAATCCATCCTGCACCACTGGCCACTGCCGACAGTGCCAACAGCTCGGATTCTGATTCGACGTTGAAGCATCGGATGCCTAGCTCCAGCGCCCGGAGCATCTCTTCGCGGGTCTTGCCGACGCCGGAAAACACCACTTTATCGGCAGTGCCCCCCGCGGCAATCACGCGCTCCAGTTCGCCGATAGAGACGACATCGAAGCCGGCGCCGAGTTGCGCCAGTACATTGAGCACCGCCAGATTAGAATTGGCCTTCACCGCGTAACAGATCAGATGAGGGCGATCTGCCAAGGCCGCCTGATAGGCCAGAAATGCGGTTTCAATGGCCTTCCGCGAGTAAACGTAGGTCGGTGTACCATGGGCGCTGGCGATGGCCTCGAGAGAGACCTGCTCGCAGTGCAGGGTGCCGTTGTGTTGATGAAAGCCGGACATTATTGGGCCGTCGCCGCTGAATCGTCTGACTCAGCGGGGCGCAAGGGCCCTTGTTGGCCGCAGGCGGCCAAGCAGGCGCAGAGCAAGACGAAGATAAGGGTCTTCACGGTTTGACCTCGACAAAAGGCACAGTATAACAGTGCACTGCGATGCACTGACGGCTGCCAGCTCCCTGTGGGCTGAGTAACCGCTCGTTGAGCAAACCGCTGACACCGCGACGGAAGGCGAACAACTATGACAGGCAATCAGTATTACGAGCAGATCGACGAGACCTTCGAGGAAGTGGAGACGGCCCTCGAGACACTGCCGGATGATGTCGACATACGGTGTGCTGAGGGCGTCATCAATGCGACCTTCAGCAACGGTGTGGTCTTTGTNTTGAGTCGCCAGCCACCCACTGAGCAACTCTGGTTGGCCACCCCCGGCGGCGGCTTCCATTACTTCTGGCATGAGGACAGTCAACGTTGGCTGGATACCAAGAGCGGCGCATCGTTCCATACTTTTTTTGTGGAAGAGTTGTTGCAACACACCGGGATTGAGTTGGATTGGGGCGACCGAGCGGGCGGCGACGGCTAACGTCGCCACGGCCCGGATGCGCGCTATGATCTGGCCAATGAATGCAGGCTATTGCGTAACGAACGGGCGCGCCTCGAGGGATGCTCTTGCGGTCTGCGCCGCCGCTTTGACCTGCGAGGGAGCAGTACCGCCGCAATGATTGCGCGCCGCGACAGAGCCGTCCAGCGTCAGTACGTCGTATACGTCTTCCTCAATACTGCCGTGAAAGCCCTGTAAATCTTTCAGCGGCAGATCGGCCAGATCGCACTGTACGGCAACACAATGCGCTACCGCTTGACCCACCACTTCATGCGCATCGCGAAAAGGGACGCCGGCCCGCACAAGATAGTCCGCCAAATCCGTCGCGGTGGAGAAACCCGATAACGCAGCCTGACGCATGGTCTCCTCATTCGCTTGAATCGCCGGAATCATGTCGGCAAAGGCCCTGAGGCAGTCATTGAGTGTGACCACCGAATCGAACAAGGCCTCTTTGTCTTCCTGATTGTCCTTGTTGTAAGCCAGAGGTTGCGATTTCATCAGAGTCAGGAGGGCGACGAGGTTACCGGTGGCACGCCCCGATTTTCCCCTGACTAATTCGGGCACATCAGGATTTTTCTTCTGCGGCATGATGGAGGAGCCGGTACAGAAGCGGTCGGGCAGGCTGATGAATCCAAATTGGGCGGAAGTCCAAAGAATGAGTTCTTCCGATATCCGAGACAGGTGATTCATGGCCAGTGCGGCGACGGCACAAAATTCAATGGCGAAATCGCGATCTGCGACGCTATCGAGAGAATTGCGCGTCGGGGCGTCGAAGCCCAATGCCTTAGCAGTGGCGTGGCGGTCGATGGGAAAGGTGGTTCCCGCCAGTGCGGCAGCACCCAAAGGCGAGACATTCAGACGCTTTCGGCAATCGATCAGGCGATCATAGTCTCGCTCTAGCATCTCGTTCCACGCCAGCAGATGGTGGCCAAAGGTGACGGGTTGCGCCACCTGAAGATGGGTAAACCCCGGCATCACGGTGTTTGTATGCGCTTCAGCCAAGGTGACGATACCCAATTGCAGATGCGTCAAAGCCGCGCTGGCGGCGTCGAGCGCCTCTCGCAGAAAGAGGCGGAGATCAGTCGCTACCTGATCGTTGCGTGATCGACCTGTGTGGAGCTTCTTGCCAACGTCGCCAATCAGCTCCGTTAACCGCGCCTCGATATTCATGTGAACATCCTCGCGCTCCACCCGCCACTCAAAAACGCCGCTTTCGATTTCTGCCAGCACATCAGTCAGACCTTGCTGAATCGCCACATTTTCGTCAGCGGTCAACACGCCAGCCGATGCCAGCATCTCGGCATGGGCCCGTGAGCCTGCGATATCAACTATTGCCAGCTGTCGGTCAAATGCTTCCGACGCAGTGAATCGTTGCACAAAGGCATCAGTCGGCTCGCTGAAGCGTCCGCTCCAGACCTCCTGACCGTTCTTCGTTTTTCGATCGCTCATGATGTGCCATCGTCCGTTGTATTGCCCCAAGATTCTACAGTGGACGCCGCCATACTGCCCCGTTTGAGAGCGGTGAAATGTCGCCTCCATGCTAAACTGTTGGCGATAAAAGGGGGAATGCTGTGTCTGAAACGATCGTGATTGCAACGCGCGAGAGCCCGCTGGCCCTATGGCAGGCTGAGCATGTGAAATCGCGCCTTGAAGTGGCGCACCCCGGACTCGAGGTTCGGCTGTTGGGGATGACGTCTCGCGGTGATCAATTGCTGGACAAACCCCTGTTTAAAGTGGGTGGCAAAGGTCTGTTCGTTAAAGAGCTGGAGACCGCACTGTTGGATGGACGAGCTGATATCGCCGTGCACTCTATGAAAGATGTGCCGATGATGATGCCGGACGGCCTGACACTGGGCGTTATTTGTGAGCGGGAAGACCCTCGCGATGCGCTGGTCGGCTGCCACAGTTTCGACGAATTAGGTAAAGGTGCCCGCCTGGGGACGTCCAGTTTACGCCGCAGCTGTCAGTTGAGCCGGCATCGTCCTGATCTCGAGATTGGTTTTCTTCGCGGCAACGTCAATACGCGGCTCGCCAAACTCGACGGCGGACAATTTGAGGCCATTATCCTGGCCTGTGCCGGCCTGATCCGCCTTGGGTTCGAGGACCGGATCGGCGCGGCGATTGATCCCCACCTGTCGCTGCCGGCGGCCGGTCAGGGAGCGGTCGGGATTGAGTTTCGCGAGGCGGACCAGCGAGTGCGAGATTTGCTGGGTTCCCTGCATCACGACGGGACGGCTGCGCGGGTGCTCGCCGAGCGTGCGGTCGTGCGTCGTCTGGACGGTGGCTGTGATGTGCCCATTGCAGCCTTCGCTGAGTGGGAGGGTGATGGTCTCTGGCTGCGCGCCCGCGTGGGTGCGACAGACGGGACGACACTCCTTGAGGCGGAGGCGCGCGGCAGTGATCCTGAACAATTGGGTCTGGACGTGGCTGAGAGTCTGCTCTCTCAGGGAGCTGAAGACCTCATTCACGCAGCCAGGGGATGACAACCGTTGTTCTGACGCGGCCCGAAGCTGACAGCGAGCGCTTGTCACGAACGCTCCGCGATCAGGGCGTTGATTCTCTGGTCATACCGATTATGTCGATTGCGGGCATCGCCGTGTCCGAGCAACCCGCCGTTGCAGCGGTGTCTGACAAGACGCTCTTTATCTTTATCAGTGCCAACGCGGTGCGGTTCGGACTGCCTCGTCTCCGCGCCGAGCTGGGTGGCCATCGCAGTGCGACGACGATTGCGGTAGGCAGTAAAACCCGTGACGCGCTGCAAGCCGAAGGGTTCAATGCCTTGATGCCAGCCCGATCTGATTCGGAGGGTTTGTTGGCGATGCCCGAGCTCTCCGATGCTCTCTTGCCCGATGTGGTCATCGTGAAAGGAGAGGGAGGCCGTGAACTGCTGGGCGAAGAGCTCAAACGTCGCGGTGCCCGGGTGACTGAATGGTGCTGTTACCGGCGGTGCTGGCCCGAGGTGGATCTGTCGGTGCTGCGAGACGTGGATTCGTCTTTCGTCTTTCAGGCCAGCAGCGGCGAGATGGTGTCGCGATTATCGGAATTGCTGACTGGTGAGAGGCAGGAGGATCTGTTCCAATCTCCCGTGATTGTTCCCTCCGAGCGCGTGGCGGCACTGGCGACAGCGCTGGGATGGGGGCGGGTAATTCGTGCAGAGGATGCCGGCGATCGGGCGTTCACAGTCGCGCTGAAACAGCTCTCTGGGGTAGGAGTCGACACATGACGGAACCGGCTGCGCCAGCCAAGACCGCGATCATTCCGAAGGCAGATACACCGCCACGCAGGAACCGCTGGACCCTGTGGCTACCATTGCTGACCCTGTTATTGCTCTGTGGGTTGGGCGCTGGCGGCTATGGGTTTGGGTGGCCCTGGGCGCAGCAATTGTGGCAACGGTTCGAGGATCTTGAGCGTCAGGTAGTCGACGCCCAAGCGCAGGCAGCTGCACCGGGGCCAGACGTTGCGGCCTTGGCGCGAGCCGCCGCTAACAGCAGCGTTCAGTCTGGACTGGCGTCGTTGGAAGACGATTGGCAGCGCGAATTGTCTGCGCTGCGCGCGCGGCAAAATGCGGAGCGCGCTGAGTCGGTGCGACAGTTGACTGGTCGGATGGGGCGACTCGAGGACCAGATGGACCGATTGCTGGCCGTCGATCGGCGGGCGTGGTTGGGACAAGAGGCGGTTTTTCTGACGCGGCTGGCTGGACAGCGGTTGCTGGTCGCCCGTGACGTGGAGGCTGCGCTGGTCCTGCTCGAGCAGGCAGATGCTTTACTCCGAGATACCGGTGAGCCCAACTTTGAAGGTGTGCGACTCGCGATCGCCCGGGATAGGGCGGCACTGGCTGCGGTGCCGGTGGTCGATCAGGTCGGTTTGTATGCCCGGCTGTCGGGGCTTGTTGACCAGGTTGAGCAATTGCAGCTCGAATTTGAAGCACCTGCCAGCGACATGAAAGCGGACGCTTTATCCACGACAGGGTGGCGGGAGCGGGCGTCCGCCGGTTGGCAGGCGGCACTGGCAAAGCTGTCTGACTATCTGATTATTCGGCGCCGGAGTGACGAGATTGCACAATTGATGACGCCGGAATGGGCGGCGCTGGCGAGACAGAATAGTCGGATGTTGATCGAGCAGAGTCAGATCGCCATGTTGTCGGCCAATCAACCTTTGTTCGAGCAATCTTTGCAGCGTTCCGCAAAATTTGTTGCCTTGTTCGCACAACAAGACGCCGATCGGGTCGCGAGTATTGTGGCGGATCTGGGCGCCCTGCAGAATCAGAATATTGCGCCTGATTTACCGGATCTGACGGATACTCGGAGTCTGCTTGAAGGTCAGGTGGAGCGACTCGGCGACAGGACATCTCCTTGACCATGGCACGCATGAGTCTTTATCTGGTTTTGAGTCTTTTCGCCGGGGCAATACTGGTCAATACCATTGTGCAGGACCCCGGCTATCTGCTGATGACCTGGGGTGACTGGCAGGTCGAGACGTCGGTATGGCTCGCACTGAGTGCGCTCCTGCTGGCGTATATCGTTATCGGGTTGTTGCTGCGCGTGGTCCGATCGACGCTGCGCGTGCCCAAGGCGTTGCACCGGTGGCTGGGACTGCGCTCGGTTCGTGGCGCCCATCGCAGAGCGGATAAAGGCTTTGCTGCTTTTTTTGAAGGTCGTTGGGATGTCGCGGAGAAGGCGTTGCGAAAAGCGGGGCCTGCCGATGAGCAGACCCTGTTGCATCCGCTCTATGCCGCGCTCGCGGCGGCGCGTCGCGGCCAAACGGAGCGTGCGCTGGCATTACTGGATCAGGCTGAAACCG
The DNA here is from genome assembly GCA_002683395.1 of Halieaceae bacterium. Taxonomy (GTDB): domain Bacteria; phylum Pseudomonadota; class Gammaproteobacteria; order Pseudomonadales; family Halieaceae; genus Luminiphilus. Next base: position 30,677 of record NYTG01000014.1, read on the forward strand.
ACGCTGCGGCCCCCTTGTCATTGGTCGTTATGGCGCGCGCAGAATGCCATCTTGCTACGATGGCGCCCGATCGGGCAGAGCAGGCGCTGGATCAGCTGTCGTCAGCAGAGCGTGCCTTGCCCCGGGCAAAGGCCTTACAGGCTGAGTTCGCGTATGCGCAGCGCGACTGGCAGCGGTTGATCGAACTACTGCCCGATTTGAGACGTGGCCGGGTAGTGCCTGAGCACCAGGCGGCCGCCTGGGAGCGCGAGGCTTGGCTCGCGGCGCTGTCAGAAACGGGCGACTCGACGTCGACGGCACTCTCGTTGTGGAAGCGAGCGCCCGATTCAGTGAAATCAGAGGGCCAACCGTTTTGGGCGGCGCTGGTGACTCGTCTACAGTCCGAGGAGGACTGGGAGGCTCTACAAAAAGCCCTTCAGGAGCGTCTCGAGCACTATTGCGAGTCCGCTACGCTACAGACGATGTCTGCCTTGCCCGAGCGTCAGGCGATCAAAATGAAAAAGTCGATCAAGCGGTGGTGTGAACAAGATGCCGAGGGGCACTGCCATGCGGCGCTTGCCCACATCGCTCAGCTCGAGGGTGACACTGAGGCCGCGGGCTCGCTGTGGGAGCAGGCTTACGGTCGCTGTCCGTCAGCGGAAAATACTGCGAAGTGGTCTGAATGGTTGAGAGATCAGGGCGAGGAAGGGCAGGCCTCAGCGCTGGAGGCTGAGTTGCTGGCGACACTCCGGCAGGATCGGTAGGCGTTGCGAGCGGCCCGATCCATTATCGACCGGGTAAATTGATACCGAGCGAATCCCATAGAGCGTCTACCCGATCGCGCGTTGCGCCATCCATTTCAATAGTGCGACCCCACTCGCGATCAGTCTCGCCTTCCCATTTCTGGGTCGCATCCATGCCAATTTTGGATCCCAGTCCGGCAACGGGTGACGCGAAGTCGAGGTAGTCGATAGGCGTATTTTCGACGATCGTGCAGTCCCTCGCCGGATCCATTCGCGTTGTCATGGCCCAGATGACATCTTCCCAGGAGCGCGCATTGATGTCTTCGTCAGTCACGATAATGAATTTTGTATACATGAACTGACGAAGGAAAGACCACACGCCGAACATGACCCGCTTGGCGTGTCCCGGGTATTCCTTGCGCATGGTGACGACCGCCATTCGGTATGAGCAGCCCTCCGGAGGAAGATAGAAATCACTGATTTCGGGAAACTGTTTTTTTAATAGCGGAACAAACACTTCGTTGAGTGCCACGCCCAGTATCGCCGGCTCATCAGGGGGGCGACCGGTATAGGTACTGTGATAGATCGGGTTTTCCCGAGTAGTAATGGCGTCCACAGTAAACACCGGGAAGCGTTCCACTTCGTTGTAGTAGCCGGTGTGGTCGCCAAAAGGCCCCTCATCGGCTAATTCTTCTGGATCGATATAGCCTTCAAGAATGATTTCACTGTGCGCGGGCACCATCAGGTTATTATTTCGACAGGCATTGGTGACGCACTCAGCCAAATCGGTTTTCTTGCCGCGCAACAAACCGGCGAAGGCGTACTCTGACAGTGCGTCGGGTACCGGCGTGACTGCCCCGAGTGTGGTGGCCGGATCTGCCCCCAGCGCAATCGCCACAGGGTAGGGTTCCCCGGGTCGCTTGAGCTGCCAGTCGCGAAAATCTAGCGCGCCACCGCGGTGAGACAGCCAGCGCATAATGAGCTTGTTGCGCCCCAAAAATTGCATCCGGTAGATACCCAGATTCATTCGCTCTTTTTCGGGGCCGCGAGTGATCACCAGTGGCCAGGTCACCAGTGGGCCCACATCGTCGGGCCAGCAGGTTTGGATGGGCAGTTTGGTGAGGTCCACCTCTTCACCCTTTAGCACTCTCTGCTGACAGGGAGCTCTCTTAATGACCCTAGGGCCCATAGTGAGGATCTTTTTGAGCAGCGGCGCTTTATCGACCAGATCCCTCATGCCTTTGGGCGGATCGGGTTGTCGCAGGTAGGCCAGCAGTTCACCGACCTCGCGCAGTGCCTCGACTTTCTCTTCGCCCATGCCAAGCGCCACGCGCCTTTCTGCGCCAAAAAGATTGGCCAGAACGGGTATGTCAGAACCTTTGGGGTTTTCGAAGAGTAAGGCCGGACCACCCCCTCTGAGGGTGCGGTCGGCGATCTCGGTCATTTCCAGATTGGGATCGACCTCTGCGGTGATTCGGACGAGATCACCCCGCTTTTCAAGTTCACTGATGAACTCCCGCAGGTCAACAAAGCTGGGCATGGCAGTGGATTACTTCCGCTTCATGGACTTGAAAAATTCCTCGTTGGATTTGGTGTCTTTGAGTTTATCGAGCTGGAACTCGATGGCGGCCAGATCCTCCATCCCGTGCAAGAGCTTGCGCAGAATCCACATGCGCTGCAACTCGTCCTCGCCGGTGAGCAACTCCTCCCGGCGAGTGCCTGAGCGACGGATATTAATAGCGGGATACACACGCTTTTCCGCAATCTTGCGGTCAAGATGCAGCTCCAGGTTACCGGTGCCTTTGAATTCCTCGTAGATCACTTCATCCATTTTTGAGCCGGTATCGATCAGCGCGGTCGCAATAATCGACAAGCTACCGCCTTCCTCGATATTCCGCGCGGCACCAAAGAATCGCTTTGGTCTCTCTAGGGCGTGTGCATCGACACCCCCCGTCAGCACTTTACCGGAGCTGGGAATGACGGTGTTGTAGGCGCGGGCTAGGCGGGTGATCGAATCAAGCAAGATCACCACATCGCGCTTGTGCTCGACCAGGCGCTTGGCTTTTTCGATCACCATATCGGCAACCTGAACATGACGCGATGGCGGCTCGTCAAAGGTTGAAGCAACGACCTCGGCGCCGCGAGCGCCCACGGACCGCTGCATTTCGGTCACCTCCTCAGGCCGTTCATCGATCAATAGCACGATGACGTAGCACTCGGGGTTGTTCGAGATAATCGCCTGCGCGATATTTTGCATCATGATCGTTTTACCCGCTTTTGGCGGGGCAACCAGCAGTCCACGTTGGCCTTTACCAATGGGTGCAACCAAATCGATCAGACGCCCGGTAAGATCCTCTGAAGAGCCATTTCCTTTTTCCAGCGTCAAACGCTCATTCGGAAACAGCGGCGTGAGGTTTTCAAATAGAATCTTGCTCTTGGCGCTCTCGGGAGACTCGAAATTGACGTCCTTGACCTTAAGCAATGCAAAGTAACGCTCGGAATCTTTAGGCGGCCGGATCATGCCGGTGACGCTGTCACCTGTGCGGAGGTTGAAGCGGCGAATCTGGCTGGGGCTGACGTAGATATCGTCGGGGCCGGCCAGAAACGAGCTGTCGGCTGATCTCAGGAAACCAAAACCATCCTGCAGGATCTCGAGCACGCCATCGCCCCAGATATCCTCCCCACTTTTGGCGTGCCGCTTGAGCAGGGCAAAGATGATGTCCTGTTTTCGGGATCGAGCCATATTTTCGATGCCCATTTCCCGGGCCATATCGATGAGTTCCTGTGTCGGCTTATCCTTCAGCTCGGTCAGGCTCATTGGATTGGCGCTAGGGGTGTTCGGGTCGCGGCGCGGCCGTCTTTGTCGACCGCGGCGCGATCGGCCTTGCGGGGCCTCTTCATCGCTCGCCGCTGTGGGCTCGGCGGGGGTGTCGGTCTCAGTCTCGGTCGACGCCTCCGCCTCGGACGCCTTCAGTTTCAGGGTTCGTCCGTTCTTTTTACTGGCTTCTGCGTCGGACGCGTCGTTGGCGACGGCCTCTTCATTAGGGGCGGGTTCCAACTTTTCAGTGTTGGCGCTGGTTTGTTCTTCCACAAATCACTTCCGGCTCAATAGGTAAAGTTAGTTAAAAAAGGAAAGGGGCTGTTCCGACGATGCGTGTTGTACTGATGCGGGTCGGAGTAAAGGTCTGCACCTTAACGATCTCTTCGCCCATGCATTCCACACGCTTGCAGAAAGTGCCCTGCAGGTTTGGTGAGAGAAGAGATTACCGGGTGCCGAGGGAGCCTTAAAGGTCCCAATTGGCCGAAACTTAGCACCCGAAGATGGGCGCGTCCAGCAAAATATTGCGATGTTTTTTGGCCCAGCGGCCGTTCAGACAACGGTATCGACAAACTCACTCAACTGGGTTTTTGACAGCGCGCCGACCTTGGTGTCGACAGCATTTCCGCCTTTGAACATGATCAGGGTCGGAATACCGCGAATGTTGAATTTCCCGGGCATATCGGGGTTGGCGTCGACGTCAACTTTACAGACCTTCACCTTTCCTGCGTATTCTGTGGCAATCTCTTCGAGGATGGGAGCAATCATTTTGCAGGGTCCACACCACTCGGCCCAGAAGTCGACGAGCACGGGTACGTCGCTGGAAAGCACCTCCGCGTCGAAGTTGTCGTCAGTCACATGCAGGATATCAGCGCTCATAAGGGCTCCGTTGTCAGGTCAGTATTAGGTTGCGTACAGGGAAGCATAAACGTGCCAATCGGAAAATATCCTACTGCTTCGCGGCCGGCAAGCGCTGAAAAGCGGCGATTGCCTCGGTTTGGGCGACTATGATGACACAGTCCGCGGTATGGCAGGTGTATTTGGTGCGATGCATTGATGATTCGATTTACGCCGGGATCACAACAGATCTCAACAGGCGGCTCAAGCAGCATAATGGGGAATTGCCTGGCGGCGCCCGATATACGCGTGGCCGCCAGCCCATTACGCTGATGTGGTCGGAGATTTGTGGTTCGCGCTCTGATGCACTGCGTCGGGAAGCGGCGCTGCGTCGTCTCAGTCGGCGCCAAAAGTGGGCGTTGATTGCGTCGGCAGAAGGAGCGCGCAAGGAGTGACAGTCGACAGTTTCTGGGATTGGTCGCTCGGCAAGTATCGCTGTGAGGCCACGCAACAATGCTTGCTGGCGCTGCAGGAGGAGGCGGATCTGGTCATTCTCGAGGCCTTGTTTGCTTGCTGGTTAGCGACTCAGCGCGTTCACTGGCAATCGGGTGACGTGGCGGCGATGCGCGAGGCCACCGGGGTGTGGATCGAAGAGGTCATCCTGCCGTTGCGGTCCACTCGCGAGCGCTGGAAGCCCGATGCCGAAAAACAATCGCAGCGCCAACAGATATTGCGACTCGAAGTCGATGCGGAGCGCTACCTTGCTGAGCTGATGTGGGCGAATACCGATACAGTTGGTGACATCGGTCCTGACACCGTGCAGCGAAATGAGCTCGCCACGGTTGAGCTAATGAACGCTAACCTCAGCGCTTTGCCTGTCTTTAATAAGGGTGAATTTGTCTCGGAACGGCAGCAACTGGTAGCACTGCTGATTCAGTCGACGTAACATCGCCACCCGATTTGAATGAAATACGGAGAACGTTAAGCATGAGTACCCTGATAAAGCAGATGGGACGGCTCTCGGTCGCCACGGTATTGATTATGATGTGGGGCTGCGGCGGCGCCTCACAGGAACAGGAGGTAAGCTTGGAAACTACTGATGCACGACTCAGCTACGGTATTGGTTTGCGAATGGGTCAGCGAATGGCCGCCGATGGCATGACAGTCGATGTGGCTGCCTACGCAGCCGGCCTCGAAGACGCTCTGACTGGCGCGGACGCGAAGCTCACCGACGAAGAGATCAACACCGAAATGTCGGCCTTCCAGGAGCGCCGTGAGGCGGAAGCGGGCGCAGAGCGCGTTGCGCTGGCGCAGTCTAATCTGGAGGCAGGCAGGGCCTACATGGCCGAAATGAGTAGCGCAGAAGGCGTGCAAACGACCGAATCGGGTCTTCAGTACATCGTGATGGAGGCAGGCGAGGGCGACAGCCCGGTAGCCGCAGATTCTGTCGAAGTACACTATGAGGGCCAGCTTATCGACGGCACGGTCTTTGACAGCAGTTTTGAACGCGGAGAAACCGTGACTTTCGGGCTGACTCAGGTGATTCCAGGCTGGACCGAAGGTCTGCAGCTGATGAAGCCAGGCGGAAAGTTCAAATTCATCATTCCGCCCGAGCTGGGATATGGTGAGGGAGGGGCAGGACAAATGATTGGCCCTAACGCTACCCTGCGCTTTGACGTGGAGCTGATCGCGGTGGTTAAGGCTGACGCTGAGTAAGCTCGGTCGGTGATCTCCGTGCACGGGGATCTGACACGACGATAGTGTGATCGCGAGAAAGCGCCCCCAGGGGCGCTTTTTTTATGCCATGAATCACTCAGCGTTGACGACTGAGTGCCCGGAGCGGTCTGCCTCGCCTCAACTCGATGCGCTCAGACAGAGTGATACTGATCGTAGAACTGAGACAGATAGGTGTCGAAGGGCTGACTGTCTTGCGCTTCCAGCTCCTGTTGTCGTTGCAGTGAAGCTTCGGCTTCGCGCGTCATGAGTTGCCATGTGGCATCCGGCATCGCATCAGACAGGTGCTGAGTATGCCACTCGCGGGAATAGCGTAGCGCCAATTGCCAGAAGCTCTGCTGTGCGGATTCCATCTCCCTCAGTATTCTGGCCGACAGTGTCAGCTCGGGGTCACGTATCTGTTGTCGCGCATGATCCACTACCCTCTGATAATCGTTGCCGGCGTATTGCGAGTCATACCACTGTGCAACCGCCGCCATACTCTCGAGAATGGGTTCAGCCAGATCCGACAGAGACGTCTCGACGCCTTGCCGGGAAAGCAACGTTAGCCCGTTCTCTCTGCCACGATTCACCATGCGCTGCAGGTTAATCGTATTTTGGCGCTGCCCTTCGGCATCACATTGCGGGCTGTCATCGATTAAGCAGGCGAGGAGAAACAGGTCAATCAAGCGCATCGTATCCGCATCAATACCGAAGGGCATGAAAGGGTTGATGTCCACGCAGCGCACTTCGACATATTCAATCCCGTTTCGAGCGAGTGCAACAACCGGCGCTTCGCCACTCTGAGCAACTCGCTTGGGTCGAATCGGGCTGTAGTATTCGTTTTCGATTTGGAGCAGTGACGCGTTGAGTTGCGCGCGTTCACCGTTATCCATTACGTCAAACTGCGAGTAGGGCGCGTGAGGTGTGAGAATGGCGCTACGCAGGGTGGAAATGTACTCATCAAGATCGTTATAGCAGACGTCCATTCCCGCCTGTGCGTTACTGGTATAACCCAGATCCCCCATCCGTAAGGTGGTGGCGAAGGGTAGGTAGTAGCTGTGATGGTCGTTGCCCATGGGCTGCAGCGGATGATTTTTATTGCCCTGAAGAAAGCTGGCACACACGGCTGGCGAGGCGCCGAGCAAATACATCAGAAACCAGACCCGAGAGAAAAAATTTCGGATCAGCGCAAGATACCCTTGTGTCTGAAATGCCTGCGCACTCTGGTCACTGCCGGCCAGTGAACCCGCCGCTATCCAAAATGACTCTGGCAGCGAGAAGTTGTAGTGGATGCCGGCAATGGCCTGCATCTTTCTCCCGTAACGCACGCTCAAACCGTTGCGATATATCCTTTTCATTTGCCCCACATTGGAGGATCCAAATTCGGCAATCGGAATGCCTGCATCGCCATTTACGATGCAGGGCATACTCGCATTCCACAGGAGTTCATCCTCCAAGTGACGAGCAGTGAATCGGTGCAGATCTGCCAGCGCCTGCTCTGTTGCGTCGATGGAATGCGAAGCGGGTGTAATGAACTCCAGTAGCGCTTCGGAGTAATCCGTCGTGATCGCGGGATGGGTTAGCGCCGAGCCAAGCCCGCCGGGGTGGGGCGTCTGTGCCAGCGTGGCCTGACCCGCTGTGACTCTGAGGCTCTCTTTTTCTACGCCACGCCGGATCTGTCCCAGCCACTGGGGTTCGGCTTCTAGCAGCTGTCGGCATATCGCAGCGTGATTCGACACGGTGACTCCTGTGTGAGGAATTGACGGCAATAGCTCTGGGCTTCCGCCGGCATCAGGGGTTAAATTGGGGCGGAGTGTACGGCGCGCGGGGCGCACCGTACAGGGGGTAAATACGGGGCTTTAATGGACCGAGAGCCCGCGCGACGAGAACACAAGGAGGTGTGTCAGTCATGCGTATACATCAGTGGTTGAAGGTGCTGGCCGAGCGCAAGGGGTCTGATCTGTATCTGGCCACCGGTGCGCCGCCTTGTGCAAAGTTTGACGGTGAACTGAAAACCATTTCTTCCGACGTATTGGCGCCCGGCGAGGTCGGTGAAATTGCCCATGAGTTGATGGATGACACCCAGCTAGACGAGTTTTCCCGGGATCTGGAAATGAATTTAGCGGTGTCATTGCCTGGCGTGGGACGTTTCAGAGTCAATATTTTTCGTCAGCGCAATGAAGTCAGTATTGTTGCGCGCTTTATCGTGATGGAAATCCCGCAGTGGCATGAGCTGGGTTTACCAGAAATTCTGACAGAACTTATTCTGCATAAGCGAGGCTTGATGCTGTTTGTCGGAGCCACCGGTTCGGGAAAATCCACTTCTCTGGCAGCAATGATCGATTACCGTAACAGTCACACCAGTGGTCATATTGTGACGATCGAGGATCCGGTCGAGTTTGTACATCGGCACAAGAAATCGATCGTCAATCAGCGCGAGGTAGGGGTGGATACTCGCAGCTGGCACAACGCGTTGAAAAATACCCTGCGTCAGGCGCCGGACGTGATCTTGATCGGTGAAATCCGCGATCGTGAGACCATGGAGCACGCCATCGCTTTTGCAGAAACTGGGCACCTGTGCATTTCGACACTCCACGCCAATAATGCCAACCAAGCGTTGGATCGAATTATTAACTTTTTCCCCGAGGAGAAGCGCCAGCAGTTGCTGATGGATTTATCTCTCAATCTGCAGGCTTTTGTGTCCCAGCGTCTCATTCCCAACACAAAAGGGGGGAGAAGCGCCGCGGTCGAGGTCATGTTGGGTTCTCCCAGCATCAAAGAACTGATCCTGAGGGGGGATGTGGGGGGGCTGAAAGAGATAATGGAAAAGTCGAAGGACCGGGGAATGAAAACCTTCGATATGGCGCTATTTGACCTGTGTAAGGCCGGTGAGATCACCAAAGCAGAGGCGCTGCGTAACGCCGACTCCGAGAACAATGTGCGGCTGCGTCTAAAGCTGTCGGGTGATCAACCTGCCCAGGGAGAAAAGACGACTTTCAGTCTCGAGGACGAGCAGCTCTAAGCCTGAAATTGGCCCAGCCGCCCCCGGCCGCCGTCGTCTAGCAGCGTCTCTTGGAAGCTGGTCCTTCGCTCCAGAATATCGACCATATCGCGCTCAACTAGTGTTACCAGCTGAGGGACGGTCAGTTCTCTGAGCTTGATGCCATCGCGGTTCGTAAAAATGTAGCTGTCCTTATCGAGATCGCGCACCGCAACCCGCGCCATGATGGGCGGCTCTCGATCATGAAATCCCAGCCAGGTGCCGATAGGGATCTTTAGTTGCAATATGGCGTTGGGGTCAAAGGGCTGCTCCGCGCTGACGGCATGGCGGGTATCGTCTGACTGGGTTGTGGGTAACGCATCATGCTGCGCGGTGGCACGTTGTTCTGCCGTCCGCAGACGTTGCGCGGCCGCTTCACGCTCGCTGGCCCGCTCGGCTGCCTCTTTTTCGGCTAGCTGAGTCTGCTGATCCCTAGCCTCGACCTGTGCCGCCTGCTTTTGGCCAAGTAGTTGATTCCTCTCCTCCGCCGCCTCGATCAGTGCGCGGGAGAAGGTTTGCTGTGTGTCCAGTTTCACCGCCTCTCCGGAACGCAGCAGATTGGCGAAGTCATCGACGCTCACTCTCAGCGCTCTGGCGCCCGTGAAGTCCATGAATATCAAATAACTATTGCCGCCAAATGTCCCTGAAAGGCGCAGTCGGTGGATACCTTCAGGCCGATGGATACGGTACCACTGACCTGCCGCGATCCCGGTTTCCCGGAGCCTCTCAATAGAATTTTTTGTCCACGTGGAGGACGGCTGCCTCTCGAATAAAACGGGGCTCAGGGCGCCGTGGTCGTACTCAGCGGCACGCCGGAGCGACAGATACTCGAGCATGGCCGCGATGCTCTGGGCACTGTCGCTAGAGACCCCGACCTCCAGTAACACGTCGCGCGCGGCGTCAGGCAGCCCATCGGGTGTGTAGGGGACCTCCGCTTGAGAAGCCTGGCTATCGGGCGGTGACCCTTTGGCAAATTGCAGAACAAATTGCGCAGTGATGCGACAGTATTGCTGCCAGAGATCGCTGCCGGTACCCAGATTTTTGATCAGGCTGACGCCGGCATCGAACCAGTTACCCCCCAGAAAGTTCGCCAACGTGGTCGGGAAGACGCGATCCCCGACTTGCTGGCTCAGTTGATCCGCCACCTCGCGCCGCACCAAGGTGTTCGCCATGGCGGTCGCTTCTCGTTCAATCAAACCCGGGTCAAGGCGTTCTAGCTTTATAGAATGCGCGCTGATTTTCTGCTCCAGCAGGTCTAACGTATGGTCAACAGCCGGCTCACTCGGAAAGTCTTGCAGGCAACGTTGTATGACCTCACTCACTGCGTCGAGCGCCAACTGGGCGGTCTTGCCAAGATCGCCGGACCAGCCTGCAAACCCCTCGTGAAGGGTATCCAGCAGGCGATGAACGGCATGCGCCCCTGGCGTAAAAAATCGATCTTCTCGACAAGCAAAAGCCGCGGCAAGGGGCTTAGTGGCCCACAGCAGCGCCAGCATTTTCGGGTCTAGGGGGTAACGCGACTGCCAGCGCGCGAAGACAGCATCGATCCAAGCGAGGATCGCGGCGGGCTCTGAGGCGATGGCGTCATGGCCCGCTTCATGCAGCGCGTCCACTAGTGTCTGATGACTGGTCAAGGAAAGTTTTGCCAGCGCGTCGAGAAGCGTCTCTCCGTTCAAGCCGTCAGTTTGTGGGGGAAAGGCAAAGCCTGTGCGCACCTCGACTTCCAGCGAGCGAGTCAGCGGCAGACGGTCATCTTCCATGATGTGTCTCCTGTACAAATCCATTTGTGCCAGCGACGCAAATCGGTGGGACCTTGTCTGTCAGCGCTCCCCCGGCTCCCCCGGGACGATAATGTTATCGCCTGTCTGACAGTAGCTTATCGATAATGCGTTCCAGCTGATTGAGGTTATTACACTCTTTTGCCACGTGACAGTGTCTTTTCACCACTAACATTTCGGAATCACCCGTCCCCCAGAGGCGCGTGGATTCCGGGTTGAGCCAGATAACCTTCTTGGAGCGTGCTTTCAGCTCCGCTAACAGATCCACCCTGAGATCAGCCTGATTGTTGCGCGCATCACCAAGAATAATCACCGTCGTGGCCCGATTGACCTCTGCCAGTGCGAGTTCAGAGAAGTCCTGCAGCGCTCGGCCATAGTCTGTCGCGCCACCGTATTTCAGATTAACGAGCTCAATAGCCTGCTCAACCGGAAGGCTGGCAAAGAGGTCGCTGACTTCACCAAGGGCTGCTGAAAACGCAAAGCTGCGGGTTCGCGGCAACACATCCTGCAGTGCGTAAAGAAACATCAGTAAAAATTTGGCATAGGCGGCTACTGAACCACTGACATCGCAAATCGCCATGATCTGGGGACGCTTTCGTTCGACTTTGCGCCAACGCGGATGAAAAGGGATGCCGTCGGTGGAAATTGCGCGGCGGACGGTCTCCCCGACATGGAGTTTGCCACGTCGGTATCGGCGTCTCCGGCGGCCGTGCCGTGCAGCCAATTTACGTGCCATGCGATCCATTAGGCGCTTCAAGCGTGCCATCTGGCTGTGATCAATATTGCCGAGTTTGAGTTTGGACAGCGACTCGTCCAACAGATCTTCTGTCGCGGCAGCGGCGTGGATCAAATAGGCGCGCTCAACTCTGTCCCGCACACGCTCACGTAGCTGCTCTCTCAATGCTTGTACCGCCTCGAAGGCAGCGGGTTCACTTTGCTCAAATTCGATGGCGGCTTCCCGAAGCGCCTCGTCACCCAGTGCATCCAGTATTTTACGAACGTACTGTCCTCGCTGAGTAAACAGCGAGATCTCCTCTACCTTCGCCTCTACCGCAGCAGTTTCGATGGCGACTGACAGTGCGCTTTCGTCCTGCGATTCCAGTGCGTCAAATAACGCGTTGCCGCGTAAGCCTTCCAGGAGGTCGTCGTTAGCCTCAGCAAGGCCGGCTTGCTCAGGCGTCCCCGGGGGGGGCAGCGCGTCCGCCTCGTCGGAGTGGTTTTTGGCGTTGGCCGCTGGTCGCTCGGGAGTGGGTTGGAAATAGTCGTCAAAAGCGGCTTCAAACACGGTCAGTTCGTGGCGGGACTTGGCCAGTGCGGCAGCGAGTCCATTTTTGAGGAGTGACCTGTTCTCGTAGCCCATCAGCTCGGCGACTTCGATCGCATCAAGCGTATCGGCGGGTGACACGGGGATCTTCTTGCCACGCAGGTACTGCACGAAAGCCAGCAGTTGGTCGCTACTGGTGGCTGCGGGGGTAGCGCGATCCCGGACTCCAGCCACTAGCTATCCCGCGGCCGCGGCCAGGAGCTTGGGCAGTTGGCCCTCGGCGATTTGAATGTCTTCTTCATATTTGAGCAAGACATTGAGCGTATCCTGAACCAACGGTCCGTCCAGATCCCGGGCATGCAGCAACACCAGGCTTTTTGCCCAATCGACGGTTTCCGAGATGGCGGGTGCTTTCTTCAGGTCCAGTGAACGAATAGCGTGCACGAACCTCACCAGCTGATCGGTCATGGACTGCGCCAGGTCTGGCACCCGACTTGCGACAATTCGCGCCTCAAGCTCTACCGACGGAAACGGAATATGCAGGTGCAGGCAGCGTCGTTTTAATGCATCCGAGAGATCGCGGGTGTCGTTACTGGTGAGAAAGACCAATGGTTTGGACTGGGCATGGATCGTTCCCAATTCAGGAATCGACACCTGAAAGTCCGACAGTACTTCGAGCAGCAGTGACTCAAATTCAAAATCAGCCTTGTCGATTTCATCGATTAGCAACACGCCGCCGTTTTCCGCCTCCAGGGCTTTGAGCAGCGGCCGCGACTCGAGGAAGTCCTCGGAGTAAAAGACATCGCTGAACTGATGAAGGCGACTCATGGACTCGTTCAGGCCTTTGGCGCCATCGAGCACGTCGCCGAGCTGTTCTTTTAACAGCTGGGTATAGAGCAGCTGCTTACCGTACTTCCATTCATAGAGCGCCTTACTCTCATCCAGGCCCTCATAGCACTGAAGCCTGACCAAGGGACGGTCAACCACCATTGCACAGGTTTTGGCCAATTCGGTTTTACCCACACCGGGCGGCCCTTCGATCAGGACGGGTTTCTCCAGCGCAGCCGCCAGTCGCACCACGGTGGCAATGCGGGTGGTGCAGATATAGCCGGCGGACTCAAAGGCCTGCTGAATCGCGTCGATGTCGCCCAGCGCGGGGTAGTGGGTATCAGTCACGGTACTCTCTCAGGTTGTGGGGCTCAGCCACCGGTGGCATTCATGAAACGAACGATTTGCGGCTCGTCGGGGCGATCAAACACATGACGCTCGGGTTTGATGACAAGGCTGTCAATGATAGTGGTTTTGATCTCGTCATCGGAGCGCCCCGAGCGCAGCAATGTGCGCAGGTCGATGGATTCTTCATTACCCAGGCACATTAATAGACGACCTTCGGCGCTTATTCTCAGTCGATTACATTGCGCGCAGAAGTTTTGGCTGTGGGGCGATATAAAGCCGACTTGCGTTTGCGACCCTGCAATCAGGTAGTCTCGAGACGGTCCCGCAGTATCCCTGGCGGTCATGGGGATCAGAGAAAAGTGCTCGGAGAGTTCGTCTTGCAGGGTATCCGAAGAGACATAGGCCAATGCCTTGCCGCCAATATTGACCTGACCGAGGGGCATCTCCTCGATAAAGGCAATATGAATGTTTTTGTCGAGCGCATACTGGGTCAGTGGAATGACCTCATCACGATTCAGGCCGTCGAGTACGACGGCATTCAGTCGAATACGCTCGAAACCGCAGTCGATAGCCTGATCGATGCCCCGCAGCACGGTCTCCAGTTCGCCGATGCGGGTAATTGCCTTAAAGCGCTCTGGTTCCAGGCTGTCGAGGCTGATATTGATGGAGTTCACCCCTGATTCACGCAACCTCTGAGCGGACTCAGCGAGGTGGCTGCCGTTAGTGGTCAGCGCCAGCGTCTCGAGGTTGGGAAATGCTCCGAGGCCGTCAAACAGTTCATCGATTCCGCGTCGGATAAGCGGTTCCCCGCCGGTTACTCGGATTTTTCGGACACCCAGTTCGGTAAAAAGGCGCGCGGTTCGCAGGAGCTCTTCGATCGTAAGCACTTCCGAGCGCGGCAAAAACTGCATGGTCTCGGCCATGCAGTATTGGCAACGAAAATCACACCGGTCCGTCACGGACAAGCGCAGATAGGAAATTCCGCGATCGAAACCATCGACCAGCTGTGTTGTCTGAGTGAGTGCCATTTGGGGAGTTTACACAAGGGCGCAGGTTGGAGAGCATACAGCAGATGAATAGTATGACCTATCTCGATCCCAGAAAGACGGTGTGGCCAGGCCTCGCAACGGCTATTGGATTAGGCTTGATGCTGCAGTCGGCGGGACACTCTCCGGCCATTATTATCACGGCCGTGGTGGCTTGGCTGTGCATGGCCTGGTGGATCTTCGAGCCGATCCCAATTCCTGTGACGTCGTTGCTACCCCTCGCCATATTCCCGTTAACCGGTGTGCTGACCCCGGAACAGGTGGGTGCCTCTGTGGGCTCGCCGTTAATCATTTTGCTGATGGGTGGCTTTCTCCTCTCTCGCGGCATGGAGAGTAGTGGGGCGCATCACCGCGTGGCACTCACGGTCGTCAATCTGGTCGGTGGTCACCGGCCGCATCGTTTGGTGCTGGGATTCATGCTGGCGGGTGCGCTACTCAGTATGTGGATCTCCAATACGGCGTCTGCGCTGATGTTGATGCCCGTGGCGCTGGCGGTGCTGGCCTCGTGCTCGGATCGCGGCACGCTTGCTGCGCCGCTCCTACTCGGGCTGGCTTGGTCGTGCAGCATTGGCGGTTTGGGTACGCCGATCGGGACCCCGCCCAATCTCATTTTTGTGCAGGTGTTCGAAGAGACGACCGGCCAGACGATCAGCTTTGGTCAATGGATGTCTTGGGGTGTGCCCGTTGTGGGCCTGTTACTGCCGCTGGCGTGGTGGTGGGTCACCCGAACGCTGCCCCGTGAACTGAATATCACTCTTCCGGCTGTCGGCCCATGGCGCAGTGCGGAACAGCGGGTGCTCATCATTTTTGCGCTGACAGCACTGGCCTGGATTACACGAGCGGAGCCGTTTGGTGGCTGGCAGCAGTGGCTCGGTTTGGCCTCGGCAAACGATGCGTCAGTTGCCCTGCTGGCGGTGGTCGCCTTGTTTATCGTTCGCGATGGAGAGGGCGATCGGCTCATCGATTGGCAACAAGCGAGCCAGATTCCCTGGGGCGTGCTGCTTTTGTTTGGCGGGGGCATCTGTCTCGCCAGAGCCTTTGTCGCATCAGGCCTGAGCGGTCAGGTGGGCGACGCACTGACCATGGTGGCGATGCTACCCGTTTTTATCATGATGCTTTTACTGGCACTGGCGGTGACGTTTTTGACCGAGGCGACATCGAATACCGCAACCACCGCGCTGCTGCTACCCGTTTTGGCGGCCGTGGCGCTAGCGGTAAACATTGATCCTTTGTGGCTGATGGTGCCCGCAGCCATGAGTGCCAGCTGCGCCTTTATGCTGCCGGTGGCAACGGCACCCAATGCGGTCGTGTTTGGCAGCGGCGAGCTGCCGATTCAACGGATGGTGAGGGAGGGGTTTGTACTGAACCTTATCGGTGCGCTGGTCATCGCGACCGTTACCTGGGCCCTGCTGACGTAGCCCGCTGGGTAGAAGAGGGGGTGAGCCCGCACCACAGCGGCTGTGGTGCGCGTTCAGAGACCTTGATCAGAGCAGCGCCATCATCGTCTCGGCAGAGCTGACATCGATCCCCGGGCCCTCCTCAACGTTGAGATGGGTGACCTTGCCGTCTTCGATGATCATGGCGAAGCGCTGGCTTCGCGTGCCCAGACCAAAGCCGGAGCCATCTAGTTCAAGGCCGAGGGCTGCAGTGAGCTCACCATTACCGTCGGCGAGCATCATAATCTCATCGGCGTTTTGTGCCTTGCCCCATGCGCTCATCACAAAGGCGTCGTTCACAGACATGCACACAATACTGTCTACGCCCTTGCTCTTGATAGTATCGGCGTTTACCACGTAGCCCGGCAGGTGTGTCATTGAGCAACCCGGAGTGAAGGCGCCAGGTACCGCGAATAACAGGACTTTCTTGCCGTTACACATATCCGAGGTGGAAACCGGTCCGGGACCTTCATCTCCCATCACGGATAAGGTACAGCTCGGCATGCAATCTCCTACAGCAATGGTCATCTTTAATACTCCCAATCAAAATGGATCATGGACTCTCTGTGAGCACGGCAGGTGCGCAAGAGGCTGTTGGTTTGAATAATAACTCATGGAGACTGTGTATCGAGCAGTCTCGCATCGATTAATTCGCACTCTCGGTAAAATTCGCTCTGTTGATCCCCCAAATAGGGGGCACAGTGCGAGAGCACCTGCAGCACGGTGCGATGAATGGTTTGCTGCGGGCTTTGCGGTGTGCCGGCCATCTGCTCAAAGCTCAACCAGAACATCAGCGTCATGGCCATACTGTCCGCAACGTGATCCAGCCTTTTTGGATGTGCGCTGATATCCACAGATGCCAGTAGGGCAGTGGCGAGTCGGGAGGTGGCCTGGCGTTTCAGCGACATCAGCCGTCGCATCCCGCGATCAATCTCGGGGTAGCGCTGCATCAGGTCGCTCTGATTGAGATAAAGGAAGCGATATTCGTACATCGTCTCCATCAGTACGGTAAGAAACAGCCAGCTCCGCTCAAGCGGGTTACTGTTTTCTAGGAATGTTTCCTCAAGAATGGGGGCGGCCAACATGCCGGCAAGCTGACGATAGCAGTGGGCGAACACCCCGGAGAGGATCCCGTCTTTGCCGCTGTAATGGTAGTAGAGGTTGCCCGGGCTGATATCGAGCTCGAGGGCGATATCACTGGCCGTCACATTCCGCTCGCCCTGCTCGTTAAAGAGCCGGGTCGCGGTCACTAGAATACGTTGAGCGGTTTTCATTGCGCGTTAGTGTAACGTGATGCGCTCGGTCATAAAAAAGGGGAGCAGCCGCTCCCCTAAAAAAAACGGACCAGAAAGTGGGGTTAAGCCACCTTGCCAAATTTGCCTTTTAGATCATCAAAGCGAGACTTAGCCTTTTTCATCTGGGCTTCCAACTTGGAACGATCAGCCAGCGAGTCCAGTTCAAGATCAGCCAGCGCCTTCAGGGCGTCCTTTTCTACCGCTGAGCCGCGCTTGATCAGCGACTTGTAGAGATCCTCAGCCTGCTTGCGGCGCTCGGTCAGACGGCTTTGCGCTTCGTCGACCTGTTCCTGCAGACTAGAGAACTGCTCGAGCATCTGATCATAGGCTTTTCCGTAAACGCCGAGGCCAGCTAACAGGGCGTTACGACCGGTATCGACGGCCTTGGGCCGGGCGCGGGTCTTGGCCTGCGTCTTTGCTTTGGCCCGAGTTTTTGCAGCCGGCTTTTTCTTCGCAGGTGCTTTTTTGGCTTTCGCGGGTGCTTTCTTTGCCGCAGTCTTTTTAGCCGCAGCCTTGGGTGCTGCTTTGCTTTTGGCTTCTGCCATGGTGTTTCTCCTCGTTGGAATAGCGGAAAACGGAAGAGAGTGTGGCGTGGAAAATTAGAATCTGCCCTCTAAAAACCGATGCGGATATGGCAATCTTCCGCAACTTGAAATGAGATAGCATCGTGAGTGCCAATTTAATGGTCTTCCAGTAGGTGATAGCCATGAGAGCGATTGCAAAAGTAGTGGTGATCCTCGTCGCGTTACTCATGGTGGCCGTCTTTGTGTTGCTGCGGGACGGCGATCGAATCACTCCCTACGGTCAGGGGGTGGTCGAGCTTGAGGGGGGTAAATTCGAGGCATTTGCGCTGCCTGACTATGCGGAAGCTGTCATCGATGATGCCTATAAAAGCTATTTCATCGAGGTCGAGCCCGGGATCAAGATCCATGTTCTAGAGGTTGGGCAGGGGTATCCGGTCTACCTCCAACATGGCAATCCGACTACCGGTTTACTGTATCGAAAGGTCGCTGAGTCGCTGCCTTTGGATCGCGTCAGAGTCATCATGCCGACCATGGTGGGCTTGGGTTACTCCACTAAGGTGCCCGCGAGTGAGCACACACTCGACAATCATATACGCTGGATGAACAAAGCGTTGAGCGCACTTCATATTACTGAGGTGGTTTACGTCGGCCAGGATTGGGGAGGGCCCGTGGGCATGGGCGCCCTGTCATTGTCTCCGGGGGTGCTAAAAGGTGCAGTCGTTATGAATACCGGATTCTCAGCGCCTCGCGCACCCATGGATCTGAGTCCAGCGCATGCGTTAGTTAAAACACCGTTGGTGGGCGAATTTGTGGTCGAGGCGATGTCTTCGTTCTTTTTTAAGCGTCTGGCTGCGGTGCAGGGTGACCCGGCCAGCATGCCATCGGAAGTCATGGATCTTTATCGTCGCCCACTGCAAGACAGCGGTAATGCAAAAGCCGCGCTTGCACTCATGCGAATGGTGGCAGACGGACCTGAACACGCCAGTGCGCCGGCGCTGCGGGATATTGAAAAGTATGTCAACGGACTGGATATCCCGGTAGAACTGGTGTGGGGGATGAAAGATCCTATTCTGGCCAAGGGACTACCGGTGATGAGAGAGATCTTTCCTGCAGCACCTGTGACCGAGACCGAGGCCGGGCATTTTCTTCAAGAAGAGGTGCCAGAGACCGTCGCAGAAGCGGTGGTGCGCGTTATCGACGTCGTGCAGAAAAACTGAACACACTTTCTGCAACTTGCTTTTGGTAGCTTTGCACACTGGCCTGAATACCTTCGAGGCGCGTATAACGCTAAAATCCGTCGCGAAACGGAAGGCGTAGCGCGTTCTGCTGGATGTAGGGCTGTGCATCGCTTTCGCAGGAAGTCGAGCGCAATGTCTTGAAAGGCAATCACCTCGGCCTCATTCACCCCCTACAGGGACAGTAGTAATCGATAGATGACTGACTCCGGTATTAAAAGTAGCCGTTTTTCCCGTCGCCGACTGTTGGGCTCGGCGGTGTTCACTGCTGCCGGCTTGGCGGTCTGTTTTTTGGTGCTGGTGGGCAAGCCGCAAACACAGCCCACGCAATTTCCGGAACCCCGCCGCCCTCTGGTCGATGTGATTCTGGCGGCACCTGCAGAGCACAGCATTTCGGTTCGCACACAGGGTACCGTTGAGCCGGTCAGGCGCGTTGGGCTGGTCGCACAGGTCAGTGGCAAGGTTGAGGCCGTGAGTGATTGGTTCCTTGACGGTCGATTCTTCAAGGCTGGCGACATTTTGTTGGAGCTAGAGAAAGCAGACTACGAATTTGCTATCGCCAGAGCGCGGGCTCAAGAAGCCGCTGCCGCCCAGCGTGTTGCGGAGGAGCGTGGCCGTAATCTTCAGGCACAGCGAGAGTGGCGTGATCTTGGCACCAGCGAAGCGAACGACCTTTTTCTCCGTAAGCCCCAGCTACGAGCCGCCGAGGCGTCACTTGCCGCGGCTCAAGCGGACGTGGCTGCGGCCGAGCTGGCACTGGAACGGACCACAGTCCGAGCACCCTTTGATGGACGGCTTGAAAAGAAATCGGTAGATCTCGGACAGTTTGTAGCGCCTGGCAGCGTTTTGGCCCAGATTTACGCGATCGACCGCGTTGAGGTGCATTTACCTATTAGTGATTCACAATTGGCGTTGCTCGAACTGCCGCTGTTTGAAACGGCGGTTGAAACTTACCCAAAGGTAACACTGAGCGCCCGATTTGGCGGTGAGCGCTGGCACTGGCAGGGCAAGATTGCTCGAGTCGAAGCCAGTATAGACCGGGACAGCAGGGTCACCTTTGCGATCGCAGAGGTGAATGAGCCGTTCGGCGACAATGGTACCCAGAGGCCACCGTTGACGCCGGGTCTGTTTGTAGAAGCCAGCATCAGCGGTAAGCCAATTCAGCAATCCGTCGAGTTGCCCGCAACGGCCCTGCGTGGCGATAACACCGTTCTGCTGGTCAATGAAAACAGCCGTCTGGAGCGTTTGCCCATCGAGCTTCTGCGCCGCGAGCAAGATCGTGTCTGGGTGCGCGGCATCGATGCCGGCATGCAGGTGGTCGCCGAGCAAAGCAGTGTACTGGCCGCAGGTGCTGCCATTGAAGTCGCTGAGACGAGGACGCCCAGTGGCTGATAAGCCCGGTCTGCTGGGCTGGTTTATTTCCAATCCGATCGCCGCCAATCTGTTGATGGTGGTGCTGGTGATTGGCGGTCTTTACAGTATTCCAGGCCTCGACAAGCAATTCTTTCCAACACCGGTCGTCGACCGCGTCAGTATTTCGATGCCATTTCCCGGCGCTAGCCCCAGTGAGGTAGAAGAGCAAATCTGTGTGCGAATCGAGGAGGCGATCCACGACCTCGACGGCATTAAAGAGGTGCGCTCGACCGCTTCAGAGGGTATGGGGCAGGTCATCGTCGAGGCGTTGACCGGCTACCCCACTCAGCGACTCACAGCCGAGATCAAGACACGGATCGATGCCATCACCACTTTCCCCACAGATGCCGAGCGGCCGGTCGTCACAGAACTCATTTATCGCCACTTGCTCGGTATTGTTCAATTGGCGGGCGAACTCGATGAGTGGGAGCTCAAGGAAATTGGCGAAACCTTGCGCGACGATCTGGCTCGTCAGCCTTGGATCTCTGTGGTCGACTTGGTGTCTCCACGACGCTATGAAGTGTCTGTGAATGTTTCCGAGCTGGATCTACGACGTCATAACCTTTCGTTTGACGATGTAGTGCGTGCAATCCAGTCTGCCTCCCTTAATTTGCCCGCCGGCGCCATAAAAGGGAGCGATGGCGACATTCGCGTCCAAACGCGTGGCCAGGCGTATTACCGCGAAGACTTTGAGCGAATCGTTTTATTAACGGCACGCGACGGAACCCAGATTTATCTCGGTGAGGTGGCGACCATTGAGGATGGCTTCGAGGATGTCGATACGGTCAGTCGCTTTGACGGGATGCCTGGCCATGGTCTTTATGCCTTCGTTACCACCAACCCTGATGTAGTGCAGTCTTCCCAAGTGATCAACGACTGGGTGGTGGAGCAGACGCCCAATTTGCCAGAGGGAGCGACGTTGTCTTTTTGGCGCGATGCTGCCGTGCCCTTCAAGGGTCGTGTTGAAACACTGCTCAAAAATGGGTTTGGTGGATTGCTATTGGTGTTTCTGGTTCTGGTGCTCTTTTTGCGACCGGCGGTCGCAATATGGGTGTCTGTTGGGATTGCGGTCGCATTCNTGGGCGCTTTCTTTCTCCTGCCTTACACCGGCGTGGGGCTGAATATGATTTCACTGTTTGCCTTTTTGTTGGTGCTGGGCATTGTGGTGGATGACGCGATTATCGTTGGGGAATCCATCCATACAGCCCAGTCGAAAGGGGTCCCCGGAGATGAGGCGGCCCTTTGGGGTGTCCGAGAAGTATTCAAACCAGTTCTCTTCGCGGTGATCAGCACCATGGTTTTTTTCGCGCCCATGATGTTTATGCCGGGTGAGTGGGCGCATGCCGCCAAGGGTATCCCCGTTGTTGTGTTGCTGGTTTTGACCTTTTCATTGGTGGAATGTCTTTGGATCCTGCCCGCACACCTGTCGCGACTGGGCCCAGAGNAGCCCGCTACGACACCTCTGTTGAAGNGGTTAGAGGCCTGGCGGCATGGCTGTGCTGAATGGCTGGTGACCTTTGCGAGGATACGTTATCGGCCGTTTCTGCAGTGGGCGTTAAAGCACCATTTGTTCGTAGCGGGATTTTTTCTGGTGATGCTCAGTTTGAGTCTCGCGCTATACGGCGGCGGGTGGCTCCGATCGGCTTTTTTCCCGCGTATTAACTCCGATTTTGTAGAGGCGAGGATCGTCATGCCCGAGGGCGGCTCATTTGCCCAGTCCGAGCTCGTCATGCAGCGCGTCGTTGCTGCGGCAGAGGCTTTAAAGACNGAGTGGAATGAGCGGCCGGAATTTCAGGGCAGCCCTGCCATCGGCAGTATTTTGGGCCGTGCCAACGATAATGACGTCGAAGTGATGGTGGCCACCGTCACCGAGGGTGTCGACACCGAGGCTTTTGCGCAGGAGCTGCGGTCGAATTCCGGTGCGCTCAGCGAAGCCAAAGAGGTCCGCATGGATTACACCATTCGAGACCCCGGTAAACCGATTAGATTGGTGCTGGCTTCACGTCAGGTGGAAGACCTAGAAGCGGTGGCGGGAGACGTTCGAGAGGCGCTGCTGTCTTACCCCGGCGTTTTCGATGTTTCAGACAGTTTTGACAGCCCTCGAGACGAGCTGGTGTTGGAGCTAAAGCCAGCAGCCGAAACGCTGGGCATTGGTTTGGCGGACGTCGCACGCCAGGTCAGGCAGGCCTTTTACGGCGCCGAGGCGCAGCGGATCCCGCGTGGGCGCGAGGATGTCAAGGTGATGGTGCGCTACCCCGAAGCAGAGCGATTGGCGATTGCCAATCTGAATGANATGTATATCCGCACCCCCGGTGGTGGAGAAGTGCCCTTTGAGGCCGTGGCAACCTACCGAGTTGAAGCCGGCTACCAGAAGCTGGAGAGGTTGGATCGTTTACGAACGCTTGAAGTAGAAGCCGACGTGCAAGCTAATGGACCTCCACCCCGGGCTATCGTGCAATCAATCTTCCGCGACTACCTGCCCAAGTGGCAGCAGCAATACCCCGATTTATTTGTGAATCTGGACGGGGAATTGCAGGAAGAGATCGAGTTCCGAGAGGCTACCTTGCGACTGATGGGGCTAGCCATGATGGTCATTTACGCGCTGATGGCGGTGGCTTTCCGGTCTTATTGGCAGCCTTTGCTGATTCTGACAGCGGTGCCCTTTGGTCTGATGGGGGCGATTTTTGGCCATATGATTCTTGGCTGGCAGGTCAGCATGTTTTCCATCATGGGCGTGACCGCCTGTGCNGGCGTTGTCGTCAACGACAACCTCGTTTTAATTGACCGAATCAATCGCCTNCGGGATGAAGGGCAGGAGCTGGTCAGTGCGTTAGTGCAGGCCGGTGAAGATCGATTTCGACCGATTATTCTGACTTCAGTGACCACTTTCGTGGGGCTNTTGCCCATTATGTCAGAGACCAGTGTTCAGGCTCAGTTTCTGATTCCGATGGTCACGTCGCTGTCATTTGGCGTGTTGTTCGCTACCGGCGTGACGCTGGTGCTCGTGCCCGCTCTATACCTGATTGCCGAGGACGCACGAGCATTGCGGATAAAATGGNTGGGGGGCAAAGCCACGCCCGCAGAGCTCTCTCCAATGCCCTAAAGACGGCGTCAGGCTTTATCTATTTTTCCCTATCAGGCTGATCGGGGCCCGGCAGCAATGATCGCGTCACTGACGTCGAAATTACGAATGTTTTCTAGGAAGAGTGCGGCAAGCTGTCCAGCCTGAGCCTCATACGCACTGTCATCACCCCAACCCGCTTTAGGATCGGTGTAGTGGTCGTCGACACCCGGAATGTTGACAGGATAGTCGAGATTGAGGCTTTCAATGTGCCGCGTTTCAGCGCCGATCAGCACCCCATCCTGGGCGGCCTTCACGACAGCGCGTGTGACTGGAATCGGGAAACGTGAGCCCGTTCCGCCCGGCGCACCGGATCCGCCAGTCCAGCCGGTATTGATTAAATAGACCTGGCTATCAAAATCCTCAATGCGCTTAATCAGAAGCTCTGCATAATCACCGGCAGGGCGGGGCATGAAAGGTGCGCCAAAGCAGGTCGAAAAGGTCGGATTAATGCCGGCAGCAGCACCGACCTCGGTCGAGCCAACTCGTGCGGTATAGCCCGAAAGAAAATGAAAGGCCGCGGCTTCCTTTGACAGAATCGAGATCGGCGGTAGAACGCCAAAGACATCGCAGGTCAGAAAGATGACGCACTTGGGTTCGCCACCTGAATTGCTGGNAGAACGCTTCTCGACATGCTCAAGAGGGTAGCAGCAGCGTCCATTTTCGGTCAGTCGGGTATCGCTGTAATCTGCATTACCCTGATCGTCGAGCACGACATTTTCGATGATGGCGCCACTGCGAATCGCATCCCAGATGACGGGCTCATTCTTGCGGCTGAGATCGATGGTTTTCGCATAGCAGCCCCCTTCTATATTAAAGACGGAACCTTTGGACCAGCCGTGTTCATCGTCGCCAATGAGATAACGGTCAGGATCTGCCGATAGGGTGGTCTTGCCGGTACCCGATAGTCCAAAGAATAGCGTTGTCGCGCTGTCCTCGCCGATATTGGCTGAGCAGTGCATGGGCATGACGTCTTTTTCTGGCAGCAAAAAGTTTTGCACCGAAAACATGGCTTTTTTCATTTCGCCTGCATAACGCATACCGGCAATCAGGACTTTTCTCTGCCCGAAATTGATGATGACGGTTGCGTCTGAATGTGTCCCATCTCGCTCGGGGTCACACACGAAATCGGCTACGTTGAGGATTTTCCACTCCGGCTTGTTGGCAGGGTTGTAGGTTTCTGGTCGGATAAACATATTGCGACCGAATAGCGACTGCCAGGCAGTTGCCGTGATGACTTTGACCGGGAGGTAGTGATCGCTGTGCTCGCCCACATGCAAATATTGCACCCAGCTTTCTGACTGACTGGCATGGGACTTCACCCTTTCCCAGAGCGCGTCGAAACGATCCGCATCAAACGGCCGATTAACGCCACCCCAATCTATTGCGTCTTCGCTTGATGGTTCTCTGACGACAAACCGATCTGCGGGAGATCGACCGGTGCGAGCGCCGGTTTCAATACGCAGGGCGCCGGTATCGGACAGCACACCCTCACCGCGTGCCAAAGCCATATCGATGAGGTCAGTGGGAGATAAACCGGTGTGAATGTCGGGGGTGGAAAGTGCTNCTTCGCTCATGTTGGTTTCCGTGGTGAGTACTGTAGGTTTTGCTTTTATATGTTGTGTTGAAATTCGTTGCGTCTTCGTCGTCTTCAATGCAGCGTATTTCCTGCACTTTCTGTCGCCAACCCCTCTCGATCAAATCGGTAGGTCTTACCGCATAACTCACAAGTCATCGCAATATCACCTTCCTCGGTGAGGATCTCCTCGCGCTCGGATTCTGGCAACAGGGCAATGGCGGCGGCACTTCGCTCNCGACTACACCGACATTTAAACAAAATGGGGGCCGGTGGGTATACCGTTACGGTTTCCTCCTGATAGAGCTTGAATAACAAGTCCTCTGAAGGTAGACCCAACAACTCTTGAGTTCGGACTGTCTCTGTCAACAGACATAGGGTAGACCACTGCTCCTTCCGTACCGCTCCGTCTGTGATCTGGGCCGGCAGTTGCTGCAGCATCAGCCCGCCGCTTTGACGGCCATCTGAGGCCAGCCAAAACCGAGTACCTAATTGCTCACTCTGGGAAAAATAGATCTCCAGAGACTCCGCCAGCGAGCCTTTTTCCAGAGCGATGATGCCCTGATAACGTTGCCCGGCGTCGCGCTCCACCGTGAGCACCAGCTGCCCACCTGATAACAACGACATGGGGTCCGCGGCTTCGGCACTGATATCGCCTTGGGCAATCCCGCGAATATGACGCTCACTGGAACACTCAACCATCACCAGAGAGACGGCCTGATCGCTGCGCGCCTGCAGGGTAATCCGCCCTTCATACTTGAGATTATTACTGATCATNACTGCGGCTGCGGCAAACTCGCCCAGCAGGCATTTTAAGGTCGGGCTATAGGCCTGGTTTGCCAGCATGTCAGCTAGCGCACCATCAATGCGCACCGATTCACCCCGCACATCGGCTCCATCAAACAGGAACCGTTGACTGCTGTCAGCGTGTGCATTCATCTCATGGTGATACTTATNAAAACGGGAGTGTAGGATAACGGGAATGTCACCGGACCCCAATCGGGTTATTGAATGTCTGTTATTCGCTTATCGCGCAGCCATCGCCTGAGTGAGCACGCCCAGGAGGTGGCGCTTGAGCGCCTNGCTGCGCAGCTCGGTACCGCGCTGGGCGCCNAAGTAGAACGCTCAGAGCGCGNGTTGCGGTTTGCCGGAACAGGATTTTCAGGCACGGTCTCNCTCAATGACAGCCGATTAGAGGGTGAGGTGCATTTGGGGATCTTGATGAGGCCCATGAAAAGGGCCATCACCAGAGAGATCGAAGCAGGGTTATCGCAGTATCTGGGAGATACCTGACAGCCCCGAAAGGCCTTATGCGCTAGCCAGAGCCTTGACGCGGGCGTTGAGGCGGCTTTTGTGACGAGCGGCCTTGTTTTTCTTAATAATGCCGCGATTTGCCATTTTATCGATGACGGGCACGGCTGAGTCGTAGGCCGCGCGTGCGTCCTCTGCACTGCCGGTATCGGCAGCGGCAATGACCTGCTTAATCTTGGTGCGAACCAGTGACCGCAGACTCGCGTTATGGACCCGGCGCTTGTCATTCTGTCGGGCGCGCTTTCGTGCTTGGGGTGAATTAGCCAACGCTATGCTCCAAAGGGATCAAAAAAGGCCGCGAATCATCTGGGATACGCGGGTTAATGTCAACTGTGCTGCGAGCCCAGACACCCTGTTATGGGGCCTTTTACCCCTTTACCAGCCTAACCAGATCAGAATCCAGCCGAGCAGTGCACAACCTAGCGCAGATCCGGCCTTATCGAGCCGAAAAAGCGCGTAGCCGTAGGCCACTGGAGGCAGCAACAAAGCAAACATTCCCCAGGCGTACTCTTCGCGCCAAGCAGTAATCAATAGCAATATCCAGCTGACCAACAGCGAGGCTGCACCGAGGGTCGTTAAAAATGAACTTGAAGCTTCCATTTGCGGTCTCTGAAAGGTAGGTTGCCGAGCGATGCGCAGGGTATCAGAAACCCCAAAGCAACGGCACAATAAGCCAGCGCCCGATGACAGGATTAGCATGACAGATTCCACAGCGTCGGATCTCGAAGACCCCTTTGCGGAAATCAGGCCGTTCTCCAGTCCTGACGTTCCCCAGGTGCTGACAAGACTGGCTAATGATGCAGAACTCGCCGAGACCATCGCACTGTGGCGGCTGCCCCGGCTCAGTGCGATGTGGCCGGGATTGGCGCGGCGACTAGGCAGCCTATGGCTGCGTCTAGCTGCGCGCCGTCTGTCGACCGTTGAGGATCTTCAAAATCTGATTGCGCCTAACCTGTCTCGGATGATCAAGAAGACGTCTCGGTTTTCAGTCGGCGGTATGGAACGCCTGAATTTGGAGCCTGCTCGCGTTTATTTGAGCAACCATCGGGATATTTTTATGGATCCCGCGTACGCCAACTACGCGTTTCACCGCCAGGGCTCGCGGACACTGGCTGTCGCCATTGGTGACAATTTACTCTCCAAGCCTTGGGTTGCCGACCTGATGCGCCTCAATAAAAGCTTTGTCGTCAAGCGAGATGTCGGTGGCCCACGGGCTTTACTGGCGGCGACCAAGCTCCTTTCGCAATTTATTCGCGATGCGGTGAGCCAAAACCGAGAGGCGATCTGGATCGCGCATCGAGAGGGGCGGGCCAAGGANGGGCGCGATGTCACTGAGCCGGCGGTGATCAAGATGCTCACACTATCTCGGGAAAAGGGTGAGTTACCCGAATCCGTCTTGTCCGAGCTTGATATCGTTCCGTTGGTCATAGCTTATGAGCTCGACCCCTGTGATGCGCTTAAAGCCGCCGAGCTGACGGCNGGGGAGGGTTATGTCAAATCGGAATTTGAGGATGTGGCTTCGATTGCGCAGGGGATCGTGGGTGACAAAGGCTGCGTGCACCTTCATTTCGGAGAGCCGCTGCCGCCGGGACTGCAGGTCAAGGAAGTGGTTGCCGAAATTGACCGGCAGATGGCGCTTCACTATCGGTTGTACCGGACCAATGTTTGGGCCTGGGAGTGGCTGCATGGCGCACCGGCACCTGAGGGCCTGCTTTTCCACGAGGGCTCGATTAGTGAACAGTCTTTCCGCGCTCGGGTCGACAGTATTGCGCCTGAGCACCGGCAATGGATGCTGGCTATGTACGCCAATCCGGTAGATCGCCAACTGGAGTTGCAGGCCGCGTCGCGGGATTCATCATGTGATTGATGAAGCGCTGCAGGATGAAATCCGGGCGGCCTACCAGCAGCTGACCGAGTCTTTAAGCTTGGTACCGCGGTGGGGCCAGCGGCAGATGATTGCAGAGGTCGCCAATGCCCTTGCCGATCCGGAGGTGGAGACGCCTATTGCCGTAGTCGAGGCCGGAACCGGCACGGGAAAAACCATTGCCTATCTTGTCGCCGCCCTCCCTGTCGCTCGCGCCCGTGGCAAGAAACTGGTGGTCGCATCGGCGACGGTAGCCCTGCAGGAGCAGTTGCTGTTTCGTGACCTGCCCGATGTGATGCGGCACAGCGGTCTCTCCTTTAACGCTGCTCTCGCCAAGGGTCGCGGTCGCTATGTCTGTTTGCTTAAGTTGGACCGCCAGCTCTCAGAGCGAGAAGGCGACCCGCTAATACCCCTTTATCCGGATGAATTTTTCTCGGCGGAGGACGTGGTAACNGGCCCCGTCATGGAAGAAATGATTCAGGCACTAGGGGACGGCGGCTGGGATGGCGATTTGGATGCCTGGCCGGAGCAGCTCGCGCCGGGAGTGCGGCGGCTGATTACAACGGACCAAAGCCAATGCACCGGCCGGCGGTGTCCCCATGTCGGGCAGTGCAGTTTTTTTCGAGCCCGGGAGGGCCTTGAAGAGGCAGATGTCATCGTGACCAATCATGATCTGGTGCTGTCGGATCTGCGTTTGGGTGGCGGCGTGATTCTGCCGGCACCCGAGGACAGTTTGTATATCTTTGACGAGGGGCATCAGCTGCCCGCGAAGTGTCTGAATCACTTCGCCTTACGTTTTCACGCGGGGGCCACACTGCAAGGTCTGCGAGACAGTGAGCGTTGGCTGGCGGCAGGAAACTCCGCTTGGGTCAAGCTGGGCCTCGACGAAAATTTGGTGCCGGCGATGGCCTCCGTCCTCGGGGATCTGACGCAGCGCTGCGAAGATATGGCAGCAGCACTCTGGCAGCTGTTGCCTGCTGATGACGAGGATCGAGGCGAATATCGTTTTCCCCATGGACGGATACCTTCAGATCTCTCCGAGCAGGCGGCGACGCTCGTGGTGCAGTGGAATCAGTTGCATCACAATGCAATACGATTGGAGGCGGCGCTGGATAACAGTCTGTCATCGGGGTCGACATCGCAGGCCTCATCTTCGGACTCCGTATCTGATCCGGATCTCGATCTGGCCAATGCGCAGGGTCTGCTTGCTCGCACTGAGCAGCAACTGGCGGTATGGCGNGCNTTNGCAGAGGCGCCCGGAGACGGTGAGCCGGGCGATGGATGGGCGCGCTGGTGTCAGCATCGTGGTANCCCGCAAACCATCGAATGCCAGGCCAGTCCCATACTGCCGGGCGAATTGCTCCACGATTCGTTGTGGCAGCGCGCTGCGGGAGCTGTGCTGACATCGGCGACCCTGTCTGCGCTGGGAACTTTCGATCGTTTTCGTGAGCGGTCAGGGGTCCCTGCCGATGCGCGATGGAAGCAGGTTGCGAGCCCATTTGATCCAGGTAAGGCTACATTCTGTGTGCCGCCGATGACATCGGATCCGGGCAACCCCGAGGCACATACCCGTGAATTGACCGAGAAACTACCGTCGCTGATCAGCGATGATTTGGGTGTCCTGCTGCTATTTACCTCCCGCCGACAGATGGAATCGGTAGTGGAAGCGCTCGAGAGTGTGATCGCACATCATGTGCTGGTGCAGGACCGTATGAGTAAAAATGCTCTGCTCACGAAACACAGAGAACACATTGACCGAGGAGATCCGTCTGCCATTTTTGGTCTGGCCAGCTTTTTTGAGGGAATAGATCTGCCCGGCGCCTATTGTGGCCATGTGCTGATCGCCAAGTTACCGTTTGCGGTACCTGATGATCCTATCGCTGCGGCCCACTCGGAATTACTCGAGGCACAGGGTCGTGACCCCTTTATGGAGATCAGCGTCCCCGACGCTGCACAAAAGCTGGTGCAGGCGAGTGGGCGTCTGCTGAGAACAGAGCAGGATGAAGGCCGGATCACGCTGTTGGATACGCGACTACTCAGTCGTCGCTACGGGCGCGCCATACTCGAGACCTTGCCGGCGTTTACATTAGAGCTTGGGCCGTGAAAATCCCCTTTACACTGCGGTGCATTGCGTATGTCGAACCCGGCTGCGTCCAGTGAACACGGTTGGATCGGTCAAGCGAGCTGTTGGTTGATGCGGGTTGAATCAAAGCGGAATAATCGGAGGACATTTTCGGGACATGACATTGGAAGGGACACGTAGCGAAATCGCCGCACAGCTAATCGACCTGGAGGCCGGCTTGCGGCAGCTTGATCTGTGGGCGGATGTGCCGCCGGCTGCAGAAGCATTGCAGTCTGAACAGCCTTTCGCGATGGACTCGCTCGAACTTGAGGAGTGGCTCCAGTTTATTTTTCTACCCACCATTTATGCGGTGCTGGATTCGGGCGGGACCTTGCCAGAGCGCTGCGCTATTGCGCCGATGGCAGAGGAGACGATCGGTAAAAAGCCAGTCATGANCGAGACGCTGATGANCACCTTACGAGAGCTGGATCGATTGATTACCGATGCTGATTAGCGAGGNCAGTGCATAAAAACCCCGGCCGGGGCCGGGGTCTCGATAGGCGATGATTTAGAGCTGGCTGGGGCTCAGAACTGCACTCGCTTAGTAAAGCCGCCATCGACTACGACGTTGGCGCCGGTCGTAAACGCTGATCGCGGGCTCGCCAGGAATGCGACGGTGTCGGCGATCTCATAGTTGTCGCCCATGCGCCCCATCGGGATATTGGCGATAGTGGCATCATAAAAATCAGTCATGTGGGTTTTGATCTGCTCCCAGGCGCCACCTTCGAAGAACACCGGGCCCGGACTTACTGCATTGACCCGTATGCCTGATGTAGCCAGTGCCTGCGACAGATTGCTGGCGTAATTGAGGAGACCTGCCTTGATCGCGCCATAGGGACTGGGTCCGGCGAAGGCCTCGAAGGCAGCAGTAGTGGAGATGACGACGATTGCGCCTTGGCCCGACTTGGCAAGATGCGGCGTGGTCAACTCGACGCCTCNCCAGGTCGCAAGCATGTCGGCTTCAAAGTTTGCACGCCATCCCGCCTCGGAACTGTCGGCACCGCCAGCTGAGACGTTGGGTACAAAGATATCGATGCNACCTAGCGNATCGGCACATTGTGTTACCCAGGCCTCGAGAGAGGCGGCGTCAGTGACATCCACCACACTGCCACAGGCCTTCACCCCTTTGGCGGTGAGTGCCGCGACCGTCTCTTCGACCTCCGCTTCGTTTCGNGCGCAGACCCCTACATGGCAGCCTTCGTCCGCCAATGTGTCGGCGATTGCCCGGCCGATACCTTTGGTCGAGCCGGTGATTAAGGCGACTTTATCTTTAAGTTGTAGGTCCATTATTGTTCTCCTTGGCTTTGTTGTGATGTGTCTGCTGTAGTGTCCGCTATTTCCGGCTTTTTAGTCTGGTGCATCAGCACTGCAATATCTTCACCGTGGTGCTAATGCCATGAATTCCTGAAGCGCTTCGCCCCTGGAGCACACCCAACTCTCCAGTGCAGTGATTCGTTTGAAGAAGTGCCCCACAATATATTCATCCGTTGTGGCAATGCCACCGTGTAACTGGATCGCCTCCTGAGAGACTGTTCTGCCCACGCTTGCCGCTTTAACCTTGGCCGCACGAGCCAGCCGGGGCTGCTCGGTATGGCCATTATCCGCCGCGTGACACGCAGCATAGATGAGCGAGCGGGTGAGCTCTGTTTGAATCAGCATGTTGGACATGCGGTGTTGCAAGGCCTGAAAGGAGGCCAGTGGCTGACCAAATTGCACGCGCTGCTTGGTGTAGTCTACCGTCGTATCGAGAGCGGCCTGAGTAGCACCGAGTGTTTCGGCACTGCTCAACATCATGGCTAACTCNCGATAAGCTTCCAGTGCCGCAGTGGCCGTGTCGCCAATCGCTATAATCTGATCACTCTCAATGGCGAGNTCAAAGTGGCAACTTGCACCGCCGCGACCGTCATGCGTAGGAAATCGGTCGCATTCCACGCCCTCTCCCTCAACAGGAAGCAGCACCCATGCCAGGCCCTGTGGGCTCTGAGCAAGGACAATTAAANGGGTCGCCGAAGCGCCGGCACTGATCCAGTGCTTGGATCCTTTGAGCTGCCAGCCGCTGTTTGTCTGGGTCAGGGTGGTTGTCGGAGTCAGTCGTGACCCGCCATGAGCTTCGTCAATGGCGGCAATGGGCACCAGCGTGCCCTCAGCCACTTGTGGCAACAGAGTTTCTCTCTGCTCTCCCTTATTCAGAATCGCGGTCGTCGACGCTAGCGCATCGATTAAGGGTTCAGTGACCAGAAATCGGCCGCACAATTCTGCCAGTATCGCCATCTCGCGAGTCCCAAGACCCAGGCCGCCGAATTCTTCCGGTATCGGCAGTGCCAGCCAGCCCATCTCTGCAAACGCCTGCCACTGACCGGGGTCGCTGTAGACGCCTTCCGCGATACGATCGCGTCGCCCGTTAAAATCGTAGCTGTCCCGAAGATAGCGTTCAGCCGCATCCTTGAGCAGGCTTTGGTCCTCTGTCATCTGCGCGGCCATCTGTCAAAGCTCCAGTACATGCTTGGCGATAATGCCGCGCTGGATTTCGGCTGTGCCGCCATAAATCGTNGTCGCGCGGCTATTGATGTACTCGGCCATGGTNGTCACGCATTCGGNAGGAGCGGCNGTGTCGCCCGTATAATCCGGTGACAGCACCGCACTTTGCCATGGCATGGCACTCTGGCCTGCCGCTTCGATCAGCAGCTCGGCGCAACGCTGACCCAGTTCGGTACCCGAGACCTTAACCAGTGACGACAGGGCACCGGGGTTATCCCCCGCTGAAATACTGCCTTTAATGCGAAGCTCGGTCTGCTCCAGAGCCATGATATCGATTTCCGTCTCGGCCACCCGATAGGCATAAGTGGGATCGTCCGTCGCACGATGAGTCGAGCTCGCCATCATCATCTGTAACTTCGCAAGCTGCTTCTTCAGTTCGATCGTGAAGTGCTGTCCACCGCGTTCAAACTCCAGTAAGTATTTCGCGACGGTCCAGCCCTGATTTTCTTCACCCAACAGGTTGGCGATGGGTACACGCACGTTTTCGAAAAAAACCTGACATTGCTCGACTTCGCCATCGAGGCTGGGGAAGGGTGACACCGAAATGCCGGGCGTAGCCATGTCGATCAGCAGAAAGCTGATACCGGCTTGNGGCTTAACGTTTTTATCGGTGCGAACGAGGCAGAAAATCCAGTTTGAGTGGTGTGCCATGCTGGTCCAGATTTTGGTGCCGTTGATGATGTACTCGTCGCCATCGCGTTCTGCTGTCGTTTTGAGCGAGGCGAGGTCTGACCCTGATCCGGGTTCTGAGTACCCCTGACACCACACGTCGTCTCCCGAGATGATGCCAGGTAAANAGCGATCCTTCTGTGCCTCCGTGCCGAAGTGCATGAGCATGGGCCCAAGCATCTGAATACCCATCATGACCGGATTGGGGGCGTTCGCGAGTTTACACTCCTCTAAGAAGATATACCGCTGCTGGATATCCCAGCCGGTGCCACCATATTCCATGGGCCATTCAGGCGCTCCCCAACCCTTGGCNTGGAGAATACTTTGCCATGTTTTGCCCGCCTCAAAATCGGAAAATACGCTGGTTGTGCGCTGACCAGCTCGTATCAGTTCGGGGGTCAGCGCACCTTTGAGAAAGGTGCGGATCGCTTCTCTGAANACGCCGTAATCAGTGGGGATGGGGTTNGAAGCATTCACTATAACGGTCCTCTTGATCTGATCTGGACTGCGGGTGCACAGGGTGTGCTTTGCGTGGCGGACGAAGCATGGCTTTCTGAATGATTCCGCGCCAGATGGCGTGGAACGACTGCCGTTATGTCGCCTGCATAGAAATTGGGCTCAGTGAGAATAATAATGTCTTTTTGACGATTTGTGATGACGTTGGCNGTTGAATCCTGAAATCGNCGCATGCCTCGCCTTTCGAAGACCTCAATCAGTCTCATCATGTTTGCGGTGGTTTCTGTCTGCGGTGGATGACTATATAGTATGGGGGTTGTCTAAAACAAACCANCTTGCTTGTTTATCCGCTGACAGGCGTGGCCGCAGTACGGCCTATGCGCAGCGGCAAATGAGCGTTTAGCTTTTTTTCAGAGGTATTCCATGATTGTCCCGAGCGAGAAGAGTGTCCGTATTCTGGCCGAGTTACAGGCGTTTATGACGGCGCACGTTTATCCCAACGAAACAGCGCACCGCGAGGCATTGGGCAGCGCCGAAAATCGGTTTGCCTCCATGCCTTTGGTGGAGTCTCTGAAGGAGAAAGCGCGCAGCGCAGGGCTCTGGAATCTTTTTGTGCCGCCAGATTATGTTGAATACAGTGACCACGGGGGCATGAGCTTTCTCGACTACGCGCCGCTGGCTGAAGAAATGGGNCGGGTGATCTGGTCGCCGGAAGTCTTTAATTGCAATGCGCCTGATACCGGTAACATGGAGGTGCTGATGAAGTTCGGGTCGGAGGCGCAAAAAGCCGCTTGGCTCCAGCCTCTCCTGGCGGGAGAGATTCGATCCTCCTATGCGATGACCGAGCCCCAGGTGGCGTCGAGTGACGCGACGAACATCCAGCTGGACATTCGTCGCGAGGGCGATGAATGGGTCCTGAACGGACATAAATGGTTTATTACCGGTGCACCTTACGAGCGCTGCAAAATTTTCATCGTGATGGGTAAGAGNGACGCGGAAAATCCTAATCGACATTTGCAGCAAACACAGATCCTGGTGCCTAAAGATACGCCCGGCGTTGCAGTGCTTCGTCCGCTGACGACCCTGGGTTATGACGATGCGCCCATCGGGCACGCCGAAGTGACTTTTACGGATGTGCGCGTGCCAGCTGATAACCTGCTGCTCGGCGAGGGGAGAGGGTTCGAAATCGCGCAAAGTCGACTAGCGCCTGGGCGCATGCATCACTGCATGCGATTGATTGGTGCGGGTCAGCGTTCACTTGAGCTAGCCTGCCAGCGTGTTGAAGAGCGGGAGACGTTCGGTAAAAAGCTCAGTCAGCACCAATCTATTCGCGAAAACATTGCCAAGAGCTACGCCGAACTGGAAATGGCTCGTTTATTGGTCCACAAGACCTGCTGGCACATCGATACCCACGGAGTGAAAGCGTCCATCGAGTTAATTTCTGCTACCAAAATTAGCGTGCCGCTTATGATTCAGGCGCTNATTGACCGGTGCATGCAGATGCATGGTGCCGGGGGGCTAACAGAAGACTGGTGTATGGCCGAGCAGTTCAATTATGCGCGCTGGTGCCGCCAAGCCGATGGCCCCGACGAGGTACATCAAATGGCGTTGGGCAAGCGTGTCATTCAGGCGTATGCGGAAAGTCGTTAAGGCAGACTGACCCGGAGGTTGACGAACTCACCCGGTCGGTCATCATCACGTAGGTAATCAGTAGAGGGAGTCGGGTCATGACAGATGACGAAAAAATGGCGTTTGTGCAGCAGCTCTATGCCACCACTGGCGCAGGAGATTTTGATACTGCGGAGACGATGCTGACGGATGATTTTTTTATCATTGAGGCGGAGGGCTTACCCATGGCTGGTGAGTATCGCGGCAAGACGGCACTCCGCGAGCTCTATGCGCACGTTTTNGGCACCCTNAAGGTGGCGGATCTTGAGCCGGAGGTGATGACTGCGGGCGATGACTATGTGGTCAATATGGTGTCTTTTCGTTTTGAGGATCCGAGTCTGGCCNCGGCGCAACTTGCAGAGCTATTTCGTTTTCGCGATGGCAAAGTCTGCGAAATCCGTCCTTACTACTTTGACCCCAAGCCCATTGTCGACGCATGGGCGCACTACACTGCAGAGTGATTAAGGCCGCCCCCGCGTGACGGGGGCGCTGAGTAGTGCATTCAGCTGAGGTATTTGTCGATGGTCTGNTGGAGATGCCGGATACGGCTCTCCTGATAACTCGCTAAGATCACCTTGCCCGTTGCCGAATTTTTCATTCCCCGTTGTACAGCGGGGAGATTGGCGTCATCTTGATCAAATACTCCACCGAGCGAGCCTAATGCTTCGTAGGACGCGAAGGGTTGATCCGCGGGGATGANGTCGCAGGGAGCGGCGGAGGGGCGCTCGCTGTCTTTCGGGTAGCGAAGCAGGATCATGACATCAAAGATGCAGCTGTCAGGGTCATTGCCGTTCGGCAGGAAGCGGTAAACGATGTTGCCTCCGTAGCCGATCCAAACCTGAAAATTGGGGAACAAGCTGTAAAGGATGGCATCCTGCAACTCGGCCATGGTGGGATCGTCAAATTCTTCCCCAGCGGCCTCCTCAAACATTTCGCGGTTCATTTCTGCGACATACTCGCGAGCACTTTGACCGTCTTCCATTTCAACGTCTTCGTCGCTGTCAGTTGCCATTCGACCTGAGAGCTTGAGAATGTCCCGCATAATGGTTTCTTCTGACACTCCGCCG
Organism: Halieaceae bacterium; assembly: GCA_002683395.1. GTDB lineage: Bacteria > Pseudomonadota > Gammaproteobacteria > Pseudomonadales > Halieaceae > Luminiphilus. Next base: position 67,369 of record NYTG01000014.1, read on the forward strand.
AGGTGGGGGCTGGCTACCCCCATTGGNGTTACCGATCGGCTTACGTTGTCGCCAAAGGTATCGTATTGCGAGTTAGCATCGCCGGTAAAAGTGAGGATTTGTTTATGGGTTTCGACGGTATGCCAAGATTCCATAAATGCCTCGGCACCGACTTTCCAATTGCAGTTCATCACTCGCTGTACATGGACAGCCTTGAAGTACTTTTCCAGTGGAAAGCGCTTAAAGTGATCAGGCAGTATGTCCATGTAATCTTCAAGCGGTTGGGCATCGAGATCGAAATTGATAAAGATAAAACCACCCCAAGTCGCCACTTTGACCTGTGGAAGGCTCATGTCGCGATCGGCGATGTGCTCGAAATCCCAGTCGTTTGGAATACCCTGAAACTGACCGTCTAGGTCCCAAGTGGCCCCATGGAACGGGCAGCGGAATTTGTCAACCGAACCCGACTCGTCACGCAAACAGCGGCCCCGGTGCCGACACGAGTTGATGAAACCTTTAATGTCACCTGAGGGTGTCCGCGTCACAATGACGCTGCGCTGAATAATCCAATAAACAAAGTGATCACCGGACTCTGGGATGTCCTCTTCGCGACAGACCATTTGCCAGACTTTTGGCCACATTTCTTCTTTTTCTTTATCGAAGAACTCCTGACTGACGTAGCGGTCGACCGCAAGGTCTTCATCGCCCATGTCTGGATTGCTCTGGACCCGGAGGTAGTCGGGAACCTCAACAGTTTCTAGGTCTAAAAGGTCCTGCCAAGTGGTGCCGACGAAACGGCCTCCATCTCCTTGCTGTTTCTTTGCTGTATTTGCCATGGTCTATCCCTTCACAATCCTTTGGTGCGTTACGCACTAACGCCGACTCATCTCGCCAGAATATTGACGCCGCTGATACCGGGGGCGCCATACACGTGGGTATAGCCTACTTGGGGATCATCTGCCACCTGACGAGCTCCCCCCTCACCTCGAAGCTGGACACAGATTTCATGAACTTGCCGCAAACCTGAGGCACCCACTGGCTCACCATTAGCGAGGCATCCACCGTCGGTATTGACCGGTAATCGCCCGGTGATCTCGGTAATCCCCTCGGCCAGCCATTTTTCCTGGTCGCCATGTTTGCAGAACCCGTTCTCCGCCATGTGCATGATCTCCGCCCCCACCTCGGTGTCCTGAAGCTGAGCCACATCAATGTCCTCGGGGCCCACGCCCGCGAGTTCAAATGCTGCCTGAGACGCTGTGACTGTGGGCGAGTGGGCGACTTCTGGCGGTTGAGAGGGGCTAAACACCTCAAAACTACCGTAGTTGCGAGACCGCACAACCGCGGTTTTTAAATAAATCGGGCGGGGGTGGAACTGGTGTGCAATGTCTGCGCGGCAGACGATTAGCGCACACCCACCTTCGGCGGGAGAACAAAACATGAACTTGTTCAACGGCTCACTGACCATAGGAGCGTTTTCAATTTCTTCCCACGACAGCGCAGTCTGACGCCACGCGGTGGGTGTGAGGGAGCCGTTGCGGAAGGCTTTTTCCGCTACGCGAATCAGGGTCTCCCGGGAGATACCATGATCATGCATGTAGCGTTGTATCTTCATGCCGAAATACTGGGTTGTCAGCATCAGACCAGTTTCGCCATACCAATCGTCCAGTCCCCAGTCCGCAGGTTTGGCGTTGAAGGCGCCGCGCTCATGTTTGTCAAAGCCGACCACCAGTCCGATATCGTACTGTCCACTTTTGATGGCTGAGTAAGCACCATGTAGGGAGCTGCCGCCCGTGGCACAACCATTGGCGACATTGGTAAATTGCAGGCCGGTAAGACCCAACAGGTTGACCAATGAATCAGCGTTTCCGCCGTCCTGACTCCCGCCATAAGCAAACTCCATTCTTTTGAAGTCCACCCCCGCGTCTGCGAGCGCTGCTCTGGCGGCCGCCGCGCCTTGCTCAAGGCCCGTCATGCTGGGTGTCCGACCGAAGGGATGCATCCCCAAGCCCACGATTGCAACGTCCATTAGACTTGCTCCTCTGCAGCGCAAAACTGGAAGGTCAGTAAATCTGAACCCTCATCATCTTTGCGCACGGTAATAATCTCAAGCTTCATCGGCATACCAATTTCTAGTTGGTCAGCCTGATTTTCCCGCAGCCGGCTTTCTACCTTGAGTCCACAGGCGAGCTCGATGTAGCCCACACCATAAGGCTTAAAAGTCTCGGGCGTTTCGTCCGTATGGTAGGGCGTCTTGGGCATAAAGGACTGTATGGTCCAGGTCCACAGCACACCCTCATTGCCCAGATCAGCGGCCGTCATATTCTGTCCTGAGCAAGCACGGCAAGATTTCTGGCTGGGGAAGGCATACTCCCCGCAGTCGAGGCAGCGACTTCCTACCAGAGTCGACGCAGCGTCTGGCCAGCTGAAAAGGCCATCGTGAAGGGGCTTTGCATCAGGCATAGCAACATCCTACGGAGCATGGCGCGACCCGCTCGCGGCCAGGGGGAGTGTCCTGGTCGGGGTGGTCGCATTCGTGAAATCAGTCTAGGATACTGCCAATAAAAAAAGCAAGCTGGATTGTTTGCGTTCTTGGCTTAACGCTGACGTAAGCACCCTTTTTAAAGCAGTGACCATTAAGTAGCGCCCAAAAAGGAGTGCGTATGAAATCGGCCAAACCGGGTGCCGCTGCTTCGGCCCGACGGGCAGCCCGCGGCGGAAGGCACGGATACACCGGAGAGGGCTGGCAGGCGGAAAAAAGCGCCCTCACACGCCAGAGTATTCTGGAAGCCTCGGTGCGGTGTTTTGTGGACCACGGTTATGCCAGTACGACGACAGCGATGATCGCAGAGGAAGCCAACGTGTCCCGGGGCGCCATGATGCATCATTTCCCCTCTCGGTCAGCGGTGATGAATGCGGTGGTGGGGTATCTGCACGTGCGGCGGCTCAATGAGTATCGGGATTTAATGTTGGATATTGATTCGCCCGATCAGACAATGACGCGGGCCGCCATCAGAACCTCGGTCGAGGCTGCCTGGAAGTACGTCAATCTGCCTTCTTTTGTGGCGTATCAGGAGTTACTGGGGGCGGCGCGGACCGATCCTGCACTCGCGGAGGCGGTGGGAGAGGTGGAGCGAGATTTTGAGCGCGAGTTTTTGAAAACGGTGCGTTCGGTTTTTCCTCATTGGAAACAAGTGAAGTCACTTCAGGCAGCGCATGATCTAGTTCAGTTTGTGATGCAGGGCATGGGCGTCGCGCATCGATCTTCCAATCGGGAGCAGCGCGCCAGGCGCATGATCGAGACAGTGACGGACCACCTTGAGCGAGTTTATTTCACCGATACTAAAGACGATGACGTGTGAGCCGAGGATAAGAGGTGTCACTTTGGGTCGGCGGATTTTCACAGAAAGCAATAATTTAGTAGAGGAGTAGAGCATGGGTATGGTTGACGGAAAGGTATGTTTGGTGACGGGAGGCGCATCGAATCCGGGCTTGGGTCATGCCATTGCGCACAAGCTGGCAGCCGAAGGTGCCATCGTCGTAGTGACCGATGTCGATGCTGACGGCGCCGCCACGACTGCAGCGGAGATTGTTGCCGCGGGAGGACTGGCACAGGCCTGGGAGCAGGACGTGACCGATGAGGCGGGGTGGGACAGCACGCTGGCGCAAATCCAAGCTGAGCACGGCCGGCTCGATGCACTGATCAATAATGCGGGCATCGCCATTCTAAAGACCTTGTCCGAGCTGACGCTGGCAGACTACAACCGACAGATGTTGGTCAACATGACCAGCGTTTTTCTCGGCACGCAGAAGGCCGTAGCGGTGATGCGCGAGACCGGGGTAAAGGGCTCCATCATTAATATGTCGTCCGTGGCGGCATTGGTGGGTGTGCCGGCGTGTAGTGCTTATGCTGCGGCCAAGGGTGGTGTGATTGGCTTCACCAAAACCATCGCTGCCGAGACCGCTGCAGAGGGCATTCGCTGCAACACGATTCACCCCGGGTTGATCGACACCAACATGCAGAGGCGTTCATCCGTGGACAACCCTGAGGAGTATGTGAAACTCAATGCGGCAGTGCCGATGGGTTACATGGGGCCGCCCCAGACGATCGCCGATGCGGCATTATTTCTGGTGTCAGATTTGTCGACTTACATGACCGGAGCGCAAATGGTAATCGACGGCGGTCTCATCAACCAATAACTGAGAGTAACCAACAAGAGGTGCCAAGAAATGAGTGACCAATACCAGGATCAACTTGCCATTCGCGCGCTACTAGAGCGCTATTGTGAAGGAGTGAATCAGCGAGATGCCGATATCTGGGGGGGCACCTGGGCCGCAGAAGCGGTGTGGGAGCTGCCTCATTTGGGGATGGATGGTTTGAAAGGTCGCGAGACGATTGTTGGCGCCTGGCTCGAAGCGATGAAGATGTTCCCCTTCGTCAACATGATGGCCATGCCCGGTTCTATCTGTGTCGACGGTGACCGGGCCACAATGCGCAGCTACACCGACGAAGTGGCGGTGACACAAGATGGCACTGAGTTGCGACCGCGCGGCCAGTACGACGATGAGTGCGTTAAGGTTGACGGGCAGTGGCAATTCAGCCGGCGAGTCTTCACCGTGCTTCACGGCGAGTAAGCATTACCCATTGGTGCGCTTATACCCCGGGCAGTCCTGCCGTTGAGCCGCCATCGATCACAATTTCTGAACCGGTAACAAATTTCGCGTCATCGGAGGCGAGGTAGATCACCAAAGAGACAATCTCTTGCATGCTGCCTAGTCGGCCGACCGGTGCGATGCCTTCTAACATACTGCGCGCCGCCTGGGGATCTGGAGCGCCATCAATGGCTCCCTGAATCAGGGGGGTTTCAATGACACCGGGATGAATTGAGTTGCAGCGGATGCCGGTTCCGGTCTTGGCGAGGTGCACGGCGGTAGATTTGGCAAGCAGGCGCAGGGCGCCTTTTGTTGTGGAGTAAGCCACGTCGCCCGACAGCGCGAGAATACCGTTGATCGAGCTATTCAGCACAATGGATCCGCCGCTCTCGCCGGGATTGTGCTTCATCAACTCAATACTGGCCTTGATCGCCAGCATCATGCCGGTCAGGTTGACATCAAGCAGATTTTTCCACGCCTCGACTGCGACGGTTTCGATGTCGCTGTCACCGGTATTGGTCCCAGCGTTGGAGAACGTCACATCCAGCCGGCCATGGTGATCGCGGATGGCCGCCTTCACTCTCTCCCAGCCTTCAACATCCTGCACTGCATGCTGAACGAAGGTCGCCCCGGTCTCCTTGGCAATATCGTCACCCGCATCAGTATTGTTGCCGGTAAACACCACCTTGGCACCTTCTTGGGTCATGCCATAGACCGCCGCTTTGCCGATACCGTTTGTGCCACCTGTTATCAGGGCAACTTTATCTTGGAGTCGATTTGTCACAGTGAGTGTCCTCAGGGATGCAACCTACAGTGCCGCGCACAACCGTTGTGCGGTGATGAGCGTGCCTAACGCTGTATCGAATCTGCTTGGCGATGCGATAAGCAGTCGCTTTTAAGCTGGATTTTGAGCTTACGTTGCTGAGCAGTACAAGGTTAGGTACGGCGGTATAAAAAAGCAAGCACGCTTGACTTTTTCTTTGTTGAAATCTAGTTTGGGCCGGCATTTATGGGGGAAGTACGATGAGCACAGTCAGCGTGATTGTCAGGATTCAGCTCAGTGCTGATAGCGCACAGGGATACGCTCGAGCGGCAGAGGCCGTGGTGGCCGGCACGCGGCAGGAACCCGGTTGTCAGTGGTATGGTATTGCGGTGGATGTGACTGACCCTTGCGTGGTTTGGATTTCTGAGCAATGGGCGTCCCAGGCAGACCTTGATGCCCATTTGAAAACCGCTCACGTTGGCGCTTTTCTGGAGGCGTGTGCATCACTTGAGATACTGGATATGGAAGTACGTCGCTATGAGGTCGCCGCGGTGGGTGATCTGGTGATGCCGGATTAGCGACAGCGCAGGAGAACGTAGAGATGACAATAGACACAAAGCTTCAATACAGTCGTATGGCGGGGCGTCTGATCGATCATGTTGCTAATGGCACCACCGACTGGGCCACAGACACGATGGAAGTGCCTTCTACCGAATACACCGACGCGGAGCAATGGCAGCAGGAGATGGACTCTATCTTCAAACGCCAACCTATTTTGGTCGGTGTCAGCCAGGAGATCCCAGAAGCGGGCGACTTCAGGACGTTGGATATTCTGGGTATCCCGCTCCTGATTACCCGACAGGCTGATGGCAGTGCAAAGGTGCTGATGAACGTCTGCACCCACCGGGGTATGAGGCTCACCTCTGAGTCTTGCGGAAGTCAAAAATTATTCAGTTGCCCCTATCACGGGTGGACCTTTAAATCAGATGGTTCCTTGCGAGCCATTGCTGACGCACCCAAGTTTGGAGAAGTCTGTGCTGGCGCTCGCGATTTAGTGGCGTTCCCGAGCCATGAGGAAGGTGGATTGATCTTCGCGGTTTTGGATCCAGAGAGCGATGTCGATATCCGGGCCTACCTCGGAGAGATGATGGACGACGTAGCCGCCAAGGGGATGGATAATTGGACTTATGTGGGCAACCGCATCATTCATGGCCCTAACTGGAAGGTCGCCTATGACGGCTATCTCGAGGGCTATCACTTTAAGGCTGCGCATCCAGAAACCATTGAGCCCAGAACGTTCACCAATGTTATGGAATATGACGCGCATGGGCCTCATCAGTTAGTCGGTTTTGCGGCGAAAAATGTGATGGAGCTGGGTGATATTGATCCCAGCGAGCTCTGGCAGCATGAGACTAAGGGTTACGACTTTATTAGACTGTTTTTCCCTAATGTGTCGATCTTTATTGCACCGGAAATTACGCAGGTGGCTCAGATGATTCCGGGGCCCGGTCCCATGGAAAATACGACCATTCTCCATTTCCTGCATCCGACGCCGCCTGCGAGCGAAGAGGATGACACCGCGCGTGTCGAGATGGCAGATTGGCTCCGCAATGTGGTGCAGGAGGAAGACTACAACGTGGGATTAAAACTGCAGAAAGGCCTCGAAACCGGGCTAATGAAGAGCGTGCTTTTTGGCCGCAATGAACGTGGTAACCAATATTTTCACCGTTGGGTGAAGTGGTACAGCGACGGGGACGAGGGCGCGCCTAAACCCGAGCTCTGAACCCGCATATTGCGCAGACGAAAAAGGGCCCCTCAGGGCCCCTTTTTTGATCTTTTTTTGAGCTGAGCCGCTACGATGCGCTCATAGTTTCAGCATTAATTTCCCTTCATTGCCGCCCGTGAACAGCAAGTTGTAGGTATCCAGACAGTTCTCTATGCCTTCATTGATATGCTCACGGAACTTGAGTTTGTCCGCCTTGAGCCACTCGCTCAATACTGCCTGCCCTTCTTCGATACGGTGGTAATGGTCGCTGACCAGATAGCCTTTTACCGTAATGGTGCGTGCCAGTATTTGCCAATAGTTGTAGGGCCCGGGTACGGGTCCGGTCGCGTTGTACGTGCTAATGGTGCCGCAGAAAAGCAACGTAGAATCTTTGTTCATATTCATCAGTGCTGCGTCGAGGATTTCGCCGCCGACATTGTCGAAATAAAAGTCGACACCCTCCGGGCACGCAGCTCCGATAGCGGATTCCATGTCCTGTGTGGTTCGATAGTTGATGCAGTCATCGAAACCGAGCTCATCCACCACCCAGCGGCATTTGTCGTCTGTGCCGGCGATGCCGACAACCTTCAGGCCCATCAGTTTTGCGATTTGACCGCCGATAGATCCCACCGCCCCGGCTGCCGCGCTCATCAGCATCGTCTGTCCGGCTTTCGCAGCCCCCACCTCCGCAATAGCGAAATAAGGCGTCAGGCCAACAGCACCCAGCATGTTGGTGTAGTAGTGCAGCGGGAATTCACTGTCTT
>NYTG01000015.1 GCA_002683395.1 Halieaceae bacterium
CTCGACAGAAGGCGTTCTCAGGCAGCATGGTATGGCGAAGGTGATCAACCTCCAGAGACTGCCCGAAGGGCTTGCGGTTGGCGCTAATGCCCCCCACCGCTGTCCCGCCATAGTTCACGCCGTGGTAGCCCTTTTGGCGCCCAATAAAGCGAGTCTTGGCTGGCTGACCTTTCAGTCGCCAATAGGCGCGCGCCATTTTGAGAGAAGTGTCCGCTGACTCCGATCCCGAATTGGTAAAGAACGCGTAATTGAGATCGCCGGGCATGAGCTGCTTCAATTTGTCTGCCAGCTGGAACGCAGCGGGGTGACCAAATTGAAATGGCGGCGCGAAGTCGAGCGTCTCGATTTGCTCGGTCACCGCTTTCGACACCTCGGGATGCCCGTGTCCGAGGCCTGACGTCCACAAACCTGAATGACCATCGAGAATCCGCCTGCCCTGATCGTCCGTAAACCACACATCCTGTGCAGCAACGATGATGCGCGGGTCGCGCTTGAACTGGCGATTGCCCGTGTAGGGCATCCAGTAAGCTTCGAGCGGTAATGGGTCAGACATGTCGCCTCCTCAGAAGCGGAATTGTAAACCCACCAAGGGGCGCGACTCACTCCCCTTTTTGGGATAGCTTGATCATCCTGAAGGTGGTACGCATACTGACTCAGACGTTAATCAAAGCAGGAAGACTTGATATGAAACGTAATACGCTCCTAAGTGTCGGTCTAGGCCTCACGCTACTCGCGGGACCCTCCCTAGCACACATCGAGAAGTCTGAACCGCTCCAGTCGCTGCGCCAGTCTTACTTCGCGCTGCTGGGCATGACGTTTGCCCCTATGGGCGACATGGTCAAAGGCAAGATCGAGTGGAATGACGACCGGTTTGCGACCTGGGCGAATGACCTCAATCATGCTGCACAGTTTGGCGTTGAAAGAGGCTTCGCACCCGGCACTGACAAAGGCACCACCCGGGCCAAACCGAATATCTGGGCCAACATGGACGACTTTCAGAGCAAACTCGCTGACTTTCGAGCCGCTGCGGCTCAACTTGCCGAAACCGCGGCAGCCGGTGATGCCGGCGCGAGTCGTGAGCAGTTCGTCGCAACGGGCGGCACCTGTAAAGCCTGCCACGATGAGTACAAGTCGCAGGACTATCTGTACTAAACCGGCTTTGCGGTGTCTCGAACAGCGTCGGGGTCAGCCCCGATCACGTCCGACGCTGTTAGTACTCCCCTCCCAGGGGTGCTGGTTACTCAACTTTGATCGACCAGGGTCAGTAACCGGCTGACGATCAGATCAAGTTGTTATCAGGGTCGCTCAGTAGTAACTGGGCGCCTCGGGCGCGATCGATATCAGCCAACCTAGCGCCAACACCGTCAGCATTAGCGTGAGCAGCGCCCACCAAAGCGGCTTTGGTCGCGTCGATACCGATTTATATCCGGCCTGACCTCGCCACATTGCCTGAAGCAGTGGCTGCCGTTTACGCCACTGGTGCCACAACACTGCGATTAAATGCAGTGCAATGAATCCCTGAAGCAGAAGCCAATTGGTTTTATGCCACTCTGTGAGGGTACCTGACCAGTTTCCCGCCCAATAAGAAAAAGGCCCCTCAAACAGCAGGTCGTCGCGACTGAACATGCCCAAAACAGACTGCACTAATAGGAGGCCTAACAACACCAGCACCGACAGCGCGCCCATGGGGTTATGGCCAGCGTACTGCCCACCTTCACGGAGATATCGCAGAACCGCGTTAGGGCCGACCACGAAAGAGCGAAAGCGCGCGCCTTCGCTACCCACAAACCCCCAGATAACGCGGGTCGCGACGAGGCAAAAAATGCTGTAGCCCACCTTCTCGTGGATATCGGTGCGCCCCTGCTCCCCACTCCACCACATCACGACAACCGCAACGGGGAAATACCAGTGGATTAGGCGTACGGCGCGGTCCCAGACCGGATAGCGCGGCGCCGCAGACGCCTCCCCGGATCGAGTCATGAACCCAGCAAGTCGAGGAGCGCTGCAACCGAGGCTTCCACGCCCATGGTGACCGATGCATCGGGCTCGATTTTAAAGAGAGGGGAATGATGCGACGGCACCGGCGCACCGCCAGCTTGCTCGCGCGCAAAATCTTCAGGCGGGGTGCCGCCCACCGCAAAGTAGAGACTCGGGATGTAGGGGTCGACGGTAAAAAAAGGGAAATCCTCGGCTCCCATGCCAAGGCGCTCGCCCGAGAAAAGCACGCCTTCACCAAAATGATCGGTCCAACGCGCCATCACGCGCTCTGTCAGCGCCCTGTCATTAAGGGTTGGCGGCACGCTCTCATTCGAAACGACGACCTCAGGCAGCAGGCCATCAGGCAAACCCGCGACCCGTCCCATATTTTCCGCAACCCTGCGAATACCGTCGAGGAGTAGCGCACGGTCGCCCGGGGATTCGCTGCGGACGGTGAGCTGCAGATGGGCCGCATCGGAGATGATGTTGTGCTTAGTGCCGCTATGAAACGCGCCGACTGTGATCACGCCAGGTCTTCTGGGCGGCAGGGTTCTACTCACCACCGTCTGTAAACCCATCACGATCTGTGAGCCCAATACGATAGGATCTATGCCGCGATGTGGCGACGCGCCGTGAGCGCCCACCCCCGTAATGTAGATATCCACCGTGTCCGCGCCGGAATAAGGAGAATCGGTGGACGCACCCAGAATGCCGGTGGGCATCGCGGATGTGACATGGAACGCCATCGCATAGTCCGGCTGCCCAAAACGTTGCCACAGGTTATCGGCCCGCATGGCTGCGGCACCCATCACCCGTTCCTCGGCGGGCTGGCCGATCAGCATCAAAGTGCCCCCCCATTGATCCTGCTTAGCCGCCATTAATTGTGCTGTGCCCACTAAACTGGTGATGTGAACGTCATGGCCGCAGGCATGCATAACAAACACTTCGTTGCCGTTAGGGTCTACCTGCTTCGCGCGTGATGCGTAGGACAGTCCCGACTTCTCCTCAACCGGGAGCCCGTCCATATCCGCTCGGAACATCACCAGCGGGCCCTCGCCATTTTCAAGTAATGCGACAATCCCGGTGCCGCCGACACCGGTGTGGACGCTATATCCCAGCGACTCGAGCTCGGCGGCTAGCCTNGCCGACGTCTGGTATTCCATAGTAGACAGTTCAGGATTTTGGTGAAAATGTAGNAACAGGTCTTTGAGCTTGGCGTCGTAGATAACCTCGATCTCGCTGGCAAGCGAGTCCGCCGTCGAGGTGAAGGAAAGACTNAAGCTCAACAGGCCGGTCAGGCATAGGCAGGCGGGACGGAAGAAATTCATGGGGTTTTCTCTCCAGGCTTCGGGTTCTGCGGCGCCTTTTATCAGCAAAGACCCGCAGACCCCTTAAGGGGGCCAGTGGCTGGATCATACCCCAGAAATTGTGTGTTCCAATGGCGGATGCATTGCAGATTCTCAGCAGTCAGGTTAGTGTCCTCCCGCGCCGCGAATCGGGTCAACAGACCCCTTTCACCGCGATCCCCGACGTCACAAGGGAACACGACTGAGTGAACAGTGAACGCATCAAAGCCCGTTTTGGCAGTTACTACGTTCGAGTTCTGCATCAGGACGAGGGCCGTCGTCTAGCCAGCCTCTGCAGCAGTCATGAGGATGCAGACGTCTGTCGAACACTCGCGGTCACCTGCTTCGCAAAGCCGACACCGTCGGCGCTGGCAGAAGCNGACGCGTTGATTCGCCAGGGCCNTAGTATTGGTAGCACGCTANAGCAAGCCCAACAGCAGATCTCACGGGAAATGATTGCCGAGGCAAGCGTGCCCTGTGGTGACGCGTTTGCCGCACTCACCGGGCACACGGTACGCGCGGGAGATCTGCTGTATCTGCGCCTTTATCGCCTCGATGCGGGCGAGCAAGGGGGCGAATTGGCGCCCTACGCCACCATTGCAGAGGCACATCATCCCGACCACACACCCCCGGGCACCGAGGCGTCCTCGATCACCGAGCTCAGCAATAACCTGTGGAGTGAAGACGCGCATTCTGCGCTAGCGACNTTGCTGGCTGCGCTGTAGAGAGCAATNCATCAATAGAGACCGCGCGAGCTCTGGCGCATCTGCCCTGAAGCGGGCGGGTCAGTATCGAATCACCATACTCAGATCAAAGCCTATATCCCGAGCGATCTGAANGGCATCGGTCTGATCCGCCGGATCGCGGGTGGCGACCCATAAATTGGCGCAGCGCGTGCCGGTTCGGCAATACGCCAGCACCGATTGACCGGGGTCATCAAACAGATCNCCCAGACCCTCCAGGTCCGGACCCGGAAAGTCCATTGCCGTCACTGGGTACCGCACAAACAGGAGCCCCGTAGCATTGCAGGCAGCCTCAATCTCATCCATGGTGGCCTGCTGAGGCACCTCCCCGTCCGGACGATTACAAACCACTACGGTAATACCTTGTGCGGCAATGCCTGGAATGTCCTCGGGCGTGATCTGTCCGGCCACCGATAAGGTATCCGTCAATTGAAAAATCGGCATATGCTCCTTCCCTTGTGATGACGCGCCTTACCGCGCCAAATCTAACTCGCCGTCTAACACCGCCATCATACTCTCAAGGGGTCGATCCGGAACGGACAACGCCACCCCTGTAATCCGCTCGGCAACGGACGAATAGGTCTCAGACAGCGTGTGTAGCATGACGGCTGGCAGCGCATGATCGCGCGCAAAAGACTTGCGCTCCTCAAATCGATTGTGATCTAGCAGAAGCTGCGGATCGTTGACATGTCGCAGCAGCGCCTGTCGAAACTCCTCCTTGCTGTTCTCTATTACGCTGCCGCCGCGGTAGGAGACCGCGTCCCAAATCCTCGACGAGTCGGGCGTTCCGACTTCATCCATGTAGATCAAGGTCTCTTCTCCACTGGCGTCNCGGGCGTAGCCGAACTCGAACTTGGTATCGACCAACATCAGATCGAGGGGCGCGAGGTGACGGGTAATGAGATCGACGCCCTCTTTGAGCAATACCGCGTAGCGCTCCACGTCGTCCCGGGCGCGAAACCCGAAAGCCTGCCAGTGCTCCATCAGTTGTGCCTGAGATACATTGGTGTCGTCAGCCTCAGGGATGCCCGCTAACCCGCGCATGACGCCCTTGGTGGAGGGCGTCACCAATGTCTCGTTCAGGCGCTGATCACGATGCAGGTTGTCGGGCAGCCGAATCCCGCAAAAATCGCGCACTCCGCGCTCATAGGCTCGCCACATCGACCCCGTAATAAACCGTCTCGCGATCGCCTCGATCATGATGGGCTCAGCCCGCTGGACGATCCAAACCAACGGGTGCGGCACTTCCAGGATATGGCTCCTTGCCAACCCTGCATGACGAAACTGGTCGAACCAGAACTGAGAAATGGCATTGAGCGCCGCNCCTTTNCCCGGCACACCCGCCAATCCTCCCTCTCCGTGCCAGATGCAATCGAAAGCCGAAATACGGTCACTGATCACCATCACTGCCAGCTGCGCATCGGGCGCGACCGCATAGTGTCGCTGGGCAATCAGCCTGGCNCTATCCTCAGGCGCGAGCCAATAGACAGAGCGCACCTTGCCCGAATGCACGGGTTCGCTGGTGCGTATTGGCAGTGCGTCGTTGGCAGCGAGAACCTCTGTACTCACGTTGTGCGTCTCTTAGAACTTGGCATCACGCGCAGTTTTGCCCAAAATGCGCTCCGTTGTCACGGACTGTGATGACGCAACCCGTTGTAAGGATGTCCCCAATGCACCCCAAGCACGCTCTGCTACGCAGACAATCCACNCCGATCNCCCTCGCCATGCTGGCCTTGAGCCTCCATACCGTATCGCTCGGCCAGACAACGGACCCACAAGATGCGCTGGAGACCGTGATCGTCACGGCATCAAGATTGCCCGCCTCGGCGATGACACTTCCCGTCGCCTGGTCAGTGGTTGACCAAGCGACGCTTGAGCGCATCGCACCCCAACATAGCAATCAGGTCTTTAATCGCGTGGCAGGCGCCTGGGTCAGTCGAGGTAACGGCCAGGAATCACTGGTCTCAGTCAGATCACCGGTGCTGACAGGCGCGGGAAGCTGCGGCGCCTTTATGACCGCGCAGGATGGCATCAGCATGAGGTCGCCAGGCTTTTGCAACGTGAATCAGCTCTTTGACGCCAACCTCTTGCAGGCAGGTAGCGTCGAGGTTCTGAAGGGCCCTGCCACGGTCGTCTTTGGCTCTAATGCCCAACACGGCATCATTAATGTACTCACTCGCAGTGTGAGCGAGACGCCGAACACCGTCAGCGTCGAGGCGGGTTCTCGCGATTATTACCGCCTTTCTGCGAGCGGCGCCCTCGACAGCGTCGCGCTGGCGGCGCAATCAAGCCGCTACGGGGGTTATCAGGACGCCTCGGGCTACGAGCAGCAGAAGGCCACGCTGCGCCTTGACCACGAGTGGCAGGAATGGCGCCTGAAGGGCTCACTGGAGGGCAGTCACCTAGACCAGGAGACCGCAGGCTATATTGGTGGCTTCGAGGCTTACAAAGACGACGATGCTCGCGAGGAGAACGGCAACCCGGAAGCTTACCGCAATGCCTGGTCGGGCCGCGGCTATCTCGGGTTCAGCCGAGACTGGGGTGCGCACGCCGAAATCGCCATCCGACCGTATTGGCGCAGTAACAGCATGACTTTTTTGCAACATTACCTGCCGTGGCAGGCCACTGAGTCCAATCGACACCAGAGTCTCGGGCTGCAAGCCATCGCCAACGGGCTGACGGGCAAACTGACTTGGCTTGCCGGTATCGATGTCGATCACACTCAAGGGTCACTGCTGGAGACACAGGCGGAATTCTTCAGCCCCAACCAACCGGACGGTGTGCATTACGACTACGAGGTCGACGCCGACACGCTGGCAGGCTTTACCCACTTAACCTGGCAGCTGTCAGACCAATGGAGCCTCGATGGCGGCATTCGACTGGAAGAGACCCGCTATGACTACTCGAATCTGACGGACTCGGGTTCAGCATGCGCCCCTACCGCCAGCGCCTGCCGATTCTTTCGGCCCGAGAGCCGCAAAGATCACTTCACTGATTGGACAGGCAATCTTGCCATCAGCTACCGCACCGATCGCACCACTGTATTCGGGCGGGTGGCGCGCGGCTTCAGAGCGCCACAAACCACCGAACTCTATCGGCTTCAGTCAGGACAGCAGGTTGCTGATATTGACTCGGAAACCATGAATAGCGCAGAGATCGGTCTGCGTGGCAGCCTTCAGGGATTCAGCTATGATCTGGCCGCCTACTGGATGTCAAAAGAAGATGTCATCTTTCAGGATCGCGACCGCTACAACGTGTCCGGCGCGGAAACGACCCATCGTGGCATTGAGGCAAGCTTGAGCTGGCGACTCTCGGACGTGTGGTCCATCAAGGGCAATGGCAGCTATGCACGCCACCGTTACGACAGTGATATTCAGCTGCTGGGCTCCCGGGGGAGCATCGAAGGAAACGACATTGATACCGCGCCAAAGCACTTTGGCTCGGTTCAGCTGCTAGCCGACTTTTCAGGCGCAGGGCCGGCGATCTCGGCTGAACTCGAGTGGCTATGGATCGCCAAATATTGGCTCGACCCCAACAATCAGCACGAATACGACGGCCACGAACTGCTCAATCTAAGGGCCGCGTGGGAAGTCTCACCCGGCGTCAAGGTCACTCTGGTGGCGACCAACCTGTTAGACAAGGGGTACGCCGAGCGCGCCGACTTCGGGTTTGGCAGCTATCGTTACTTTGTAGGCGAACCGCGCAGCGCGGTCGTGGGTATTGCTCTGGATTTTTAGGCCAGCGGGAACCCTGACAACGTCGCTGCGCCAAGGGGGACGACGTGGGTCAGGTGGGGCACTGCATCAGCTGTACGGGCGCAGGCCCACCGCCTGACGTACCTTCGCGAGTATGCCCTCGCTTTGTGGTCTGAGCCGCGCTGCACCGCTTATCAGGATCGCCTCCACGTCGCCGGGGTGAGCCATCAGATGCTCGTAGCGCGCTCTTGCCGGAGCTAGCTCGTCATTGACTCGCTCGAACAGCTGCTTCTTCGCCTCCCCCCATGCTATGCCATCCGCAAAAGCTTGCCGCATCCGCGCACGCTCCGTCTCGTCAGCGAAGGCACACCAAAGCTGAAACACAGTGGAGTCATCGGCGTCCTTGGGCTCGCCGGGTTCCAGCAGGTTCGTTTTCACTTTGTTGATCGACTTCTGCAGTTGCTTCGGCGTGCCAAACAACGGGATGGTGTTGCCGTAACTCTTACTCATCTTGCGGCCGTCAAGGCCCTGTAACACCGCCACGTGGTCGTCAATCACTGCCTCCGGGAGCGTAAAGATCTCGCCGTAATGATGATTAAAGCGCTGGGCAATGTCCCGGGCCATCTCCACATGCTGAATCTGATCACGTCCGACCGGCACCTGATGGGCGTTAAAAATCAGGATATCGGCGGCCATCAGAATCGGGTAAGAAAACAAGCCCATGGTGATGCCAAAATCCGGGTCTTCGCCAGATTCCACGTTCGTCTGCACCGCGGCTTTATAGGCGTGAGCACGGTTCATTAGGCCCTTGGCCGCCAAGCACGTCAGTACCCAGCTCAGCTCGGTGATTTCGGGAATGTCAGATTGGCGGTAAAAAAAAGTAGTCTCGGGATCTAGACCGAGCGCCAGCCAGGTGGCGGCGATCTCTCGACTCGATTGCGCTACCTCGTCCGGATTTTGATTTTTTATGAGCGCATGATAATCCGCGAGAAAGAGATAGGCCTCGACCGAGGGGTCTCGAGAGGCGGCGATAGCGGGTCGAATCGCCCCCACGTAGTTTCCCAAGTGGGGCGTGCCAGTGGTCGTGATGCCCGTCAGGACGCGGGTTGAGCTCATACTGTTATCTCCTCGCGCATCAGACCGCGCGGCGATAGAAAGCCTGCAACAAGGCGTTCAATTGCGGGATATCTGCCGCACAGGCCAACTCTCTGATCGAATGCATGGCCAACGTGGGCAGGCCAAGATCGGTGGTGGGAATCCCCGTTTCAGTCGCGGTAATCGGGCCAATGGTGCTGCCGCAAGCCAAGTCAGCGCGCATCACAAAAGCCTGAACGCTCACCCCGGCCCGCTCGGCCAGTAAACGTAATCGCGCCGCCCCCTCACTATCTGTGGCGTAGCGTTGATTGCGATTGATTTTAATCACGGGCCCCCCGCCCAGCTTGGGGTTGTGCTGCTCATCATGTTTATCGCTGTAGTTAGGATGCACCGCATGGGCGTTATCCACCGACAGCATCCACGAGCACGTGCGCAAACTTTGATTCATGACCGGATCTGGCGCCAGCGCGGTCAGCGCGTCCATCAGCATGGGGCCCTGCGCCCCCACGGTGGAGGCACTCCCCACCTCTTCGTGGTCTGTCGCTACGAACATTGACCAATCTGCGTCGTCAGCCTCAATCAGCGCGCTCAATCCGGCGTGACAACTCAGAAGGTTGTCGAGCCGCGCAGACGTGACGAATGCGTTATCCATACCCACCAGTCCGGGCGCCTGAGTATCGTAAAGCGACAGTTCATAATCCATGACGCGGGCACCCTGCCACTGCGGATCTTTCTCCATCAGCATCTCGGCGAGCCAAACCTTAAAATCAAAACCTTGTGGCTCTCCCACCATGACTAGCGGCACGACATCCTTTTGCGGGTTAATACTCCGCTGCTTATTGGCCTCCCGATCGAGGTGAATCGCCAGGCTGGGGATCACCGCTACCGCGCGACCTGAATCAAACAGGACCGATTCAAGTTGGTCCTGAGCCGTCAGCACGGTCACGCGACCTGCCACGGCGAGGTCGCGATCGAACCAGGGGTTAAGCAGCGCTCCGCCGTACACATCGACACCCAACTGAACGCAACCATCTCGCCCTTTGACTGGATTAGGCTTCACAGAGAGATTGGGACTGTCAGTGTGTGCGCCGACCAATCGCAGGCCAGCTTCTACCGGCGACTGCCCCGCCCGCACTGCAATCAAAGAGCTCCCTTGCCGCGTCATAAAATAGCCAAAACCCGGCTTCATCTCGGCGGTATCAAAGCGCTCAACCTCGCTAAAGCCCGCCGCAAGCAATCGCCCAGCCATCGCCGAAACAGCGTGGAATGGCGTGATCGCCTCGCCTAAAAACTCAAGCAGTTCGTCAACCTGTGTCATCTCTAAAATTCCCTAGGTTATCCAGACCCACAACAGCAATCCCAGCAGCACTCGGTAGACCACGAAAGGCATCAGCCCCACTTTGTCTAACCAATAGATAAACACTTTGATTGTGGCGTAGGCAAACACCGCCGACAGCACAAAAGCGAGCAGCATTGCCTCAGCTTCCAGTCGCGTCTCGCCAGCATCTACCGTAGCCAGCATCACCAATAGTGCGCCACCAATGACCGGCACGCTCAGTAAAAAGGAGAATCGCGTGGCGGCGGCAGGATGGTAACCCAGAAATAGCGCAGCTGTGATCGTCACGCCCGAGCGAGACGTTCCCGGAATCAAGGCGAAGACCTGCGCAAGGCCGATCAATAGTGCATGACCATAAGACACCGGTCCCTGCCTCATGGCACCCCGTTTTGAGACCCGATCTGCCAGACCCATCAGCACGCCGAAACCCAGCGTGGTCACAGTAATGACGGCCACAGCGCGAGCCTCGATAGCAATCAGGTCCTTGAGCACGACACCGACAATCACAACCGGAATCGTCGCAATGCACAGCGACCACAGCTCTGATCGATCCGCGGCGCTACCGGGCATGACACTGGTTAAAAAGCTGCCAAAGGTCGGGCGAAAATACCAGAGCACGGCGCAAAGCGTGCCGGCATGCACGCTGACATCAAACAGCAGCCCCTGATCAGGCCAACCCCAAATTTGTGACGGGAGGATCAGGTGAGCAGAGCTCGACACCGGCAGAAATTCGGTCATGCCCTGAATCAGTGCCAGCGCTGCAACCTGTGCCCAGTCAGTCATGGCGACCCTGCTTTGACAGCTTTTTCCATCCAATATTTTTTTGGACGTATTGAGGGCAGACAGCGTGAGCCGGCTGAAGGTCCAAAGGCAGCGTTCCTGCCCCGAGCAACCCCGCCATGATCCCCGCATCGGGGGTCACATCCGGATACGTGTGCACAACGCATGCCAGCGACGGCGGAAAACGGTCCAGATACCGCTCACCAGAGCCCAACACCGTGACGGGTTGATGCGACGATGCGTTGCACAACTCCTCCGGCGAACAAATGAAAGCCTCTGCATCAGGTATAAACTGCTCCCCCTGCCACGTACCCCACAAGCCATAAAGCTGGTCGATCTGCGCATCAATGGAGGACAGCACCCGGTCGCCATCNTNTAGCAAACTTGCGCTGCCCGCACTGTAGACCTGCGCCGTCAAAGAGCAAAATCCGTGCACGGGCAAGTTTTGCGACCAAGCGAGNCCCTGGGCGACGCTTACCGCGACCCTCAGCCCCGTAAATGAACCCGGGCCGACTCCGCAAGCAATGATATCTACCGCATCCGCCAACCGCCTGCCCTGCAATACCTCGAACAACATGCCNAGTATGTGCCGATTGTGGGCTCTGGCCAGTAGTTGATGTCGCAGGCACAACTCCCCCCCATCCCACAGGGCGAGCGTACAAGCTTGTGTGGCAGTATCCAGCGCCAGAACACGCGTCATGGGCGGCATGAGCTATAGTCAGATCGAGAACAGGATGATCCCACAGAGGGACTGAACTTTGAATGCAACTCACCCTTACAGCTTGGGTATTTTGGCGGGCGGCCAAGGCATGCGATGGGGTGGCCGTGANAAGGGATTGATCGCCTTTCAGGGGCGGCCCTTGNTCGGGGGGCTCCTGACGCCCCGTCCCCAAGCGGCAGAAGAAGTGCTGATCTGTTGTCGCGATAATGCCCGTTTTTATCAGCATTACGGCGACAGGGTGCTGTGTGAAACCGTGCCCAATCAGGGGCCCTGNGCCGGGATTGCGGCGCTCCTTTCAGCGACTGACAGTTCGACACTGCTGGTGTTGCCAGTGGATCTGATCGGCGCGCCGCAAGCGGCCATTCAAGCGCTCGAGAATGCCTGGCGGACAGAGGACACGGCCATTGTTCTTGCCGATGACGAAGGTCGACACTCTCCGTGTCTCCGGCTGAGGAGTGAGCTTCGCGTGGCGTGTGAGCGATACCTTGACCAAGGTGGCAGGAANCTCACCGGCCTGCTCGCTGCCGTCGACGCGNGGGCAGTGACGGTCGATATGGCGTGGCTAACCGATGCGAATCACCCCGACGCCTTATCCACTCAAGAGTTCGACTGAACCGACTGCAATACGAAAAAAAGACCGTGAGCAAGGACCACGCCGAAGGTGAGATTGCGGCGCATCGCGCGGTACCAAACTGGCAAGCTCTCAGCGGCACGCTCGTACCAAAGAAGCGCGAGATAGCCGCCCATCAGCGCCACTGCCGCCAACCAAATTTTTGCTGTGAGCACCGCGGCGACAGCAAAGAGCACCACGCCATTGCTAACCAGAAGCCGCGCCATGACTGGCTCGCTGAAAGACTGCACGCGCCCCCAGAGCGTACCACCGAGAAAACAGAGAATTCCCAGCGAATAAATAATAAAGCCTTGTACTGAAACGGCGGCAGGCCAGTCCTCAAGCATCCATGCGCCGAGAAGAAACCCATAAAACGGCANTAGCCCTGTGTACCCGAGCCACAGCATGACCGTGCGGTTTTGCATANCAGCTCTCCAAAAAAAACCCCNGCCAAAGGCCGGGGCAAGAATTCGNCACCTGGGGGAAGATGACTTCACCGGCGAGTTANTCGTCCAGTTGCTGACTTTACGCCTCGCTGCAAAGCCCGGATCACTGGGGCAGGCGAAAAACNAGATGTCGTCCCGATACCGCGGCCAGTCGGCCCTCTCGATGGNCAAGGGTAAGCATCCTCGGGAATGGCGTCTTCATGCTCTACCCACTACGCCCTCGTCCAACCACAAGCTATGGTCGCCTCCACGCCCCGTGAACATTGGCTTATTCCAAAGACGACTGAAAGCACAGCGCGCTGATAAAAAAAGGGTTTTCGACACTCAGTGCCAAGCGCGGTACGGTATCGGTGGAGCCATTTTCCCGGCTATATAAACGGCGCTCAGCCCTCGATCAAACGCAGCAAGCGCACAAGAGGGTCGATGATTAACCACCCGGCAACGCCGGACGATGCGTGTCGGAGAGCATCACTGGGTTGATCATCGCAGCGCCTTTTGTTGACGTGTTCACCCACGTGACACGTCAAAGTTGGAGTCAGGGAGTCGGAACACTCTCTGCGCATGGCCTAGCACGCCTGACAATGGGAGAGCATATGAAACGACTCAAGCGAAACCGTATCCAGCGGGCCTTTGAAAAAGGTTATCAACTCGGTCTCGCGGGCCGGCCTAGAGAAAACTGCCCGTTTTTGACCGGTTTGGCCCGCATGAGATGGCTAGAAGGTTGGCATGAGGGTCGAAACGATTGGCGAGAGGGCCTTACAGACGCCCTGACATGCTATAAATTGTCGGGTTTCTGACCGATCGCCTGAAGATTTTTCGCACAGCGGGAGATTTTTGAACAAACAGGCCTTGTAATGGTCAGAGATGACGCTATTTCTGACACCGTAGTCATAAAGGTCTGATCTGTGAATTACCAACTTCTCGCAAACCTGGAAAACTGGCTGGGGCAACAAATCGTTGGCCAGCAAGATCTTATTCATAAACTGATACTGGCGTTGCTGGCTGACGGCCACCTGCTGGTGGAGGGCGCCCCGGGGCTTGCCAAAACCCGAGCCATTAAGGAAATGGCCGAGGGTATCGAGGGGAGCTTTCACCGCATCCAGTTCACCCCCGACCTATTACCTGGCGATATCACCGGGACCGATATTTTTCGCCCTCAAACTGGCGCGTTCGAATTTCAGCAAGGCCCGATCTTTAACAACCTCGTTCTAGCCGACGAAATTAACCGTGCGCCTGCCAAAGTCCAGTCGGCATTACTTGAGGCCATGGCTGAGCGTCAGGTCAGTATTGGCAGTCAAACCTACGTTTTGCCTGAACTGTTTTTAGTCATGGCGACCCAGAATCCCATCGAACAGGAAGGCACTTACCCACTGCCTGAAGCCCAGTTGGACCGATTCCTGATGCACGTACGGGTATCGTATCCCGACGCCGCTGCCGAGCAGGCCATTTTGCGATTGGCCAGAAGCGAAGCCGGGGGCGCGCACGCCCGACCGCAAGGCACCGTATCCCAGCCTGATATTTTTGCCGCGCGAAAGGCGGCGCTGGCCATTCATATGGCACCGGCCGTCGAGGAATACATTATTCAGTTGATCGTTGGCACACGAGAGCCCGATCGATACGACAGCGAACTCGCTGGCTGGCTGGAGTATGGCGCTAGCCCGCGAGCCACCATCGCGCTGGATCGCTGTGCCAGAGCCAATGCCTGGATCGCCGGCCGGGACTACGTCAGCCCCGACGATGTGCAATCGGTGGCACTGGATTGCCTGCGGCATCGATTGATTGTGTCTTTCGAAGCGGAAGCAGCGGGCATCAGCAGCGACCACATTATTGAACGATTGATTGAGCGCATCCCCGTTGCCTGAGACATCTATCAGTCGTCTGACTAATGGGCCCCGCGGCGCTTTAGTGACCGCGGAGGCGCTGATCGCCAGTCGTTTTGCGGCGCGATTTATCGATGTGACCGGGCAGACCCGCGCATTGGCCAATCTGGCCGGCATGCGGCGTGCGCGGCAGCGGGGCCGGGGCGTCGAATTTGACGAAGTCCGTGCCTACGCCGCCGGTGACGACGTGCGGGCGATTGACTGGCGCGTAACCGCNCGCTCNGGAACGCCACACACCAAATTGTTCCACGAGGATAGAGAGCAACCCATCNTGGTTGCCGTTGACCTACGAGCGACCATGAAGTTTGGCTCGACTCACTCCTTTAAATCAGTGATGGCGGCACATGTGGGAGCGCTCGCGCTCTGGTCGGGTTTGCAGGCAGGGGAACGTATTGGCGGCGCGGTATTAGGTGATGACACGCTCCACGACACCCGACCAAAACGCAGTCAGCATGCCGTTCTGAATATGATCGGTGATTTGGTCGCAGAGGGGGCTCCCAACCCGGGTATCGATAGCATGCAACAAACTCTGGGAAGCTTACTCGAGCAGCTTGAGCGCATCGCGCGCCCGGGCACGCGGATTTTTTTGATTAGTGACTTCCATGACCTGTTCGAGGCTGACCACCTTGCACCACTGCGGCGTTTGGCACGCAAGACCCAGATTGTGGCGGTAGCCGTTAGCGACCCACTTGAAGCCGAACTCCCTCACGCCGGTTTCTATGCGGTGACCGACGGCGCCACGCACTCGCAACTCGATACCAGTCTCGACGGAGCCCGCGAAGCTTACGCTGAGGATTACCAGATGCAGCGGGCAAACCTGATACAGCGATTACGGGAACTCCGTATCCCCCTACTCTCTATCCAAACGCATCAGGAGCCGCTGAAGCAATTGCTGGCGGTATTTCCCAGCCGGTGAATCCGGAAATGATGTTGGCTCAGCTCGCCCCGCTCCGGGAGCCTTTGGCGGTCGGCTGGTGGCCATTGGCTCCGGGTTGGTGGGCTCTGCTAAGCCTTGCTGTGGCGGTGCTCATTGCGCTGGCAATGTGGTATCGGCGACGCCGCCAAAAAAACCGCTATCGTCGCCTCGCCCTACTGGAATTGGCCCACCTTCGTGAGCAACGGGCAAAACGTGATCAACTGAATCGGCTACTCAAAGCGGCAGCACTGCGGGCATTTCCGCAAGAGCGTATTGCCTCGCTCCACGGACAATCCTGGCTTGCCTTTCTTGTGTCCACCTGCAAAGGGATATCGCCCTCGGCATTTGATGAGCTCAATCAGCTATACCAGCGCGAGCAAGCCACGGTGAGTGAGACCTTGTTTGACGCTGCCGAGCACTGGATCCGACGTCATGAGGCTGACCATGCTTGAGTGGCTATGGCCCTGGGTCTTTGTGGCCGCACCNCTGCCGCTGATCGTGCATCGCTGGAGCCGCGGTGAGTCACTGCAACCCTCTGCGTTACGCGCCCCATTCGCGTCGCGTTGGCGTGGCCTTTCCGGCTCGGGCCGAAGCGTTCGATCAGGACGCGGCTACTGGTGGCTGCTGTGGCTCACCTGGATGATGTTGGTCGTCGCCACTGCGCGACCACAGTGGATTGGCGAACCCATTGAACTTCCCAATACTGGTCGCGACCTGATGCTCGGCCTCGATCTCTCAGGCAGCATGCAGATAGAAGATATGCAGGTCGGTAATCGCCTGGTACCCCGCATTACCGCCGTCAAGGCGATTGCCGCAGACTTTACGGAGCGTCGTCAGGGAGATCGGGTCGGACTAATTTTGTTCGGCACCCGAGCCTATCTTCAGGCACCCCTGACATTTGACCTCAGCACCGTTACCCGCTTTATAGACGAGGCACAGCTGGGCTTTGCGGGCGAAGACACCGCCATCGGCGATGCACTGGGCCTGGCTATCAAGCGTTTGCGAGAGCGTCCCACCTCGTCGCGAGTCTTCATTTTACTGACCGACGGGCAGGACACCGCCAGCACGGTCGATCCGATGGAAGCGGCCGCCCTGGCGGCGCAACTCAGTGTCAAAATCTACACGATCGGTATCAGCCGTAACCTGGGTCGAACGGGCAGCGGGCGCAATGAGGTGGATGAAGCAATGCTCAATGCCGTTGCCGAAGCAACGGGCGGCCGCTACTTTCGCGCAACTTCTCCCGCAGAGCTTGAGGCGGTTTACGCTCTGCTGGATGAACTCGAACCTGTGGAACAGGAAGCCAGCACGTTTCGGCCCAAACGCGCTTTGAGCTGGATACCCCTCTTGGTTGCATTGGGATTGGCCAGCTTACTGGCGTTATTACGCAGCCGCTGGCTGAGCCGTCTGGGCATCGCGCCCCGTTATGGGTAATGCTGATGATTGACGGTTTTCACCTGCTCCGACCGGAACTGCTCTGGGGTTTAGCACTCTGCCCACTGGTGGCCCTGGCGCTATGGTACCGGCGCATCCACCAGGGAGACTGGACTCGGGTCATTGACCCCGAGTTATTGCCGCACCTGCTGCCTGAGCAGCGCGGCCAGACCAAGCGCGCCAGAGTGTGGGCACCGACCGTGCTACTCGCGCTGGTCACGCTGGCTGCCGCAGGCCCCAGTCTTCAGCGGGTGGAGCTCCCCGTCATCAAGCGCGCCGATGCGCTGGTTATCGTATTGGATCTCAGCGCGTCCATGCTGGCCGCAGACGTGCAGCCCAGCCGGATACAACGGGCGCAGCAAAAAATACTGGATTTGCTCGATACCCGTGATGAGGGCGTCACCGGCCTCGTGGTGTTCGCCGGAGATGCACATGTCGTCACACCGTTGACCGATGACACGCGCACCATTGCCAACCTGATGCCCGCGCTGTCTCCCGCCATTATGCCGCTACCGGGTGCCGATGCGACCAGCGGGATCGAGCTGGCCTCCGAACTACTGCGAGCGGCCGGCGCGCAGGGCGGACAGGTACTGTTGATGACCGATGGCCTGCCCGCCTTTAACACGGGAGTCGCCAGGCGGGCCCTTGATGACAGTGACGCGGCGCTCGCGATTCTCGCCATCGGCACCGCCTCCGGAGCACCGATACCCCTCGCCAGCGGAGGCTTTCTTAAGGACAACACCGGCGAGATTGTGATTCCCACCCTTGAGCGCACACAGATTTCAGCCGTTGCAGCAGCACTCGACGCAGCTTATCAAGAGATCAGCCTCGACGAGCGAGACATTGAAGCGCTCACCCAACGTGACCTGCTGGCGACCGAGGGTGAGCTGGATCTCGATCGTCAGACGGACGCCTGGCAGGATCAGGGCTACTGGCTTGCCGCGCTGGTCGCGCTCCTTGTCCTGCCCGCTTTCCGTAAAGGGGTGGTCGCGGGGCTCGCACTCATGCTGATCGCCTACTCGCCCCCCCCCGAAGCCGCCGAATGGCAGGATCTCTGGTTAACCTCCGATCAGCAGGGCGCCCGACATCTGGCCGCAGGAAACGCGGACAAAGCGGCGAATAGGTTTACCCAACCCGATTGGCGTGGCGTGGCCGAGTATGAAGCGGGCATCTACGACCGCGCCGCACAAAGCTTTGCGGGTGAAAGCACCGCAGACAATTTCTACAATCTGGGCAACGCGTTGGCCTTGCAGGGAGATCTCCACGGCGCCATTAACGCCTACGAGGAGAGTCTGGCATTACAACCTGACGCCGAAGATGCACTCAGCAATAGAGACTTCATTCAGTCTCTGCTGGATCAAGAGGAACAGCAACAGGATCAAGAGAGTGACCAACAGAATCAAGACGGCGACCCCTCTGAAGACAACAACGAGAGCGAATCAGAGGGTGACAGCTCATCCGAGTCCTCGGATCAGGGAGAGCAACAGCCCGACTCTGACAGCGAGCAGAGTGAGGGTGGCCAAAATGAGCAACAGGGTGACAACGAGCAAGAAGGCCAACAAGACCCCGCTATGGCCGACGCACAGGAAAAGCATGCCGAAGCGCTCGAAGCCGCGACTCAGGAACAAATGGCCAAGTTCGATGAGGCATTGGAGGAGCAACAGGCGCTGGAGCAATGGTTGCGACGAGTGCCAGATGATCCGGGCGGCCTCCTACGCCGCAAGTTCCGTTATCAGACCATGCAGAGACTCCGGGAGGGCGAAGAGCCTGATGAATCGATTCGTTGGTAAAACGCGAGTCAGCCTTGCGCTTTCGCTCACTGCACTGTTCTGGACAGGCCTGTCGTTGGCCGAGCTCTCGGCGAGCGTTGATCGGAGGGAGATCGCCATGGGCGAGACCTTGCGCCTGACACTGCTGGGCGACGCCGGGGAGCAGCCCGCAGAGATCGACCTCACGCCGCTCAATCGGGATTGGGAAATTCTGTCCAGATCAAGCGCGACCAATGCACGGTTTATCAACGGCCAGAATCAAGTCACGCGCACGCTGGAAATGGAGCTCGCGCCACTGAGAGAAGGGTCGCTCAGTATTCCCTCTCTCAAGACCGGAGGCCGCAGCACGACCCCGGTTTCTATCCGCGTGAACCCCGAAGCCGTGGTCGCGCCCGGCGATGCGCTCGTGCTGTTTGAGGCGAGCGTCGACCAGGACAGTGTCTACGTGCAAGCTGAAACCACGCTCACCGTTACCCTGCAACAGGCCATTAATCTCGACGGTGGCGAGATTTCAGCCTTCGATATTCCTGACGCCGTCACGGAAGATCTCGAACGGCGATCTTTCCAAAGGCGCGTGGGCAACCGGACGTGGTTGGTGACGGAACTGCGATACGCCATCTACCCTCAAAAAAGCGGGCCGCTGGTGATTCCTGCGATTGGCTTTACCGCCAGGGAGGTACAACCCGGCCGCTCACTGCTCGGCGCGCGGCTAGGGCGCCGGTTGCGGATGGCCTCCGAGCCCATCGAGATCAAGGTCAAGAGTGTGCCTGTCGGCTTCCCGGGTGAGGTGTGGTTGCCAGCGCGCAGCCTTTCGCTTGAGGAGAACTGGTCTATCGATCCCGCATCACTCAATGTCGGCGACTCTACAACCCGCACACTCACCCTCAATGCAAGAGGATTACAGGGCAGTCAATTACCGCCGCTGAGTAGCGTTCAGGGCTCACTTAATATCCCGGAGTTGCGCTTCTACCCCGATCAGGAGTCGATCGATCAGAGCGAACTGGCCGACGGACTGCAGGGCCGGCGCGTACAGAGCGAAGCGTTGGTCGCGCGCTCCGACGGCGCCTGGACGCTGCCCGAGATTCGGGTTCCCTGGTGGAATACCAACACGGACACCCTCGAATTTGCCGTATTACCTGCGCGCGAGGTGAAGGTGGCCGCGACTCAGACCGCTGACCTGACCACTATCGATGCCGCTGTCGGCAAAGAAGCGACCGACATCGGGGAGGCGCCCCGATGGTTGTGGGCGCTGGGTGGTGCGGGTTGGTTGACTGCCATCATCTTCGGCGCACTGCTGTGGAGGAGTCGTCGCCCCTCTGGCTCTCAGGAGACGGGCATCAGCGCTACGTCTGACAGCGCTGCGAGCCGACGGCAGATTATGGTTGAGATCCGACGAGCGTCGGAGCGGGGAGACCTCACCGCGCTCAGGCTGGCCGTACTGCAATGGGGCACGCTGCATCATGGTCGCGGCCTGTCATCATTTAATGATTTGGCGCGCCTCAGCACCCCGTCATTGAGCGCAAAGCTGACAGCGTTAGACCGCTCCCTTTATGGAGGGGGTGCTGTTGCCATGGCTGAGCTGGGTCTTATCGACGCCCTCCGCGACGAACCAGTGCCGGACGGCCGAGCTGATCAGGCAGACAAGCTCAGCCTATACCCGGCCTCCTGAGAGCAGTCTTGTCGGCGAGGCACCCTCACTCAAGGGCGCTGTCCTAGGATGCCTTGGGCTCGGTAAGGGCCCGATTCACGACCTCGAAAACGTCTTTAGGCAGCGGATCGATGGCTGCCAGCCTCTCCAGCTCACCACGCATCGCATCCCGACCGTTAGCGTAGCGACGCCAGCGAGTCAGGGGCGCCAGCATTCGCGCAGCGATCTGGGGGTTGCTTGCCTGCACCCTTTCGATCACATCTCCCATCAACTGATAACCGGCACCATCGGCGCGATGAAACGCAATGGGGTTGCCACCGGCAAAAGCACCGATCAGCGCTCGAAGTTTGTTGGGGTTTCGCCAATCGAATGCTTCGTGCTGCATGAGCGCCAACACGCTCTCGACACAGTCCGGATCTGGCCGGGTGGCCTGAACGGTCAGCCACTGATTGACCACCAGCGCCTCGTGTTGCCATTGCCTGTAGAAATCTTCAAGCACCGTTGCTCTTTTATCAGGCTCTTCATAATGTGCAATCCAGCGCAAAGCGACCAGACGATCGGTCAGGTTATCTGCACGTTGGTAGAGGGCGTAGGCGGCTTCCAGATCTGTGGCGTCGGCCGCCAGCAGGTAGTCCTGCGCGAGATGGCGAAGGGCCCGGATGCCCATGTCCGCGGCGTGAGCGCTGTAAGCTTCGGGCGCGGCATGGTGTGCCAGGGCCGCCCGCCAGGCATCACCCAGCACTGCGCCCAACCCTGCCTTCACCTGATGGCGACGCTGGTGGAGCTCCTCGACGTTAACCAATCCCCGCTGTGAGGCGCGATCCGCCAGATATTCCTCGCTGGGCAGCGATAGGGTCAGCGCCTTCATTGCGGGGTCCATGGGCCCCTTCAGCACCTGCTCGCAGGCCTGAGACAGTGCATCGGGAATGTCTGCCTTTTGCTCTGTGGTCGACACACTCTCTATCTGTCTTGCCAGCAAACTTTGTGCGGCATCCCACGCGACGAAGGCGTTGTCATCACTCCCCATCAGGGTCAGGAGGTTGCTCTCAGATTGCTCGGTAACCAGCCGCACCGGTGCAGAGAAATCGCGCAGACATGACAATACTGGTTTAGCGGTAACCGCTTCGAAGGTAAACGTCTGCTCACCTTCAGTGAGCGCCAGCACCCGGGTCGTACCGTCATCCAGCGGCAAGGCACGCCCGTCGACCAGCAAACCTACAGCCACAGGGATCACCAGCGGCGCACTGTCGCGCTGGTTTGACGTCAGCGGATTATGCTGGCGCAGTGTCAGGCTGTAGCGCTGCTCGGCCGCATCATAATGCTCCTCAAATGCCACCTCTGGCGTACCCGGCTGCTCGTACCAGCGCCTAAACTGCTCAAGGTCGCGACCCGACGCTTCCGCCAGACTATCGACGAAATCGTCACAGGTGACAGCCTGTCCGTCGAAACGCTCAAAATACAGCTTGGTACCTGCATAAAACGCGTCGGGGCCGAGCAGCGTATGCAGCATTCTCACTACTTCGGCACCCTTCTCATACACTGTCAGCGTGTAGAAATTCGAGATGTCCATGAAGGCATCTGGACGGACGGGATGAGCCAGAGGGCCGGCATCTTCCGCGAACTGATGAGTGCGCAGAAATAGCGCATCTTGTACCCGTTTCACCCCCCGGGAATTCATATCTGCGGAAAACTCGCTGTCCCTAAAGACCGTAAAGCCCTCTTTAAGACTGAGCTGAAACCAGTCACGACAAGTCACCCGATTGCCAGAGTAATTGTGGAAGTACTCGTGAGCGACCACTGCCTCCACACGCTGAAAGCCCATATCGGTCGTGATGTCAGGATGAGCGAGCACGCATGAGGTGTTGAACACATTGAGGCTCTTGTTCTCCATGGCCCCCATATTGAAATCATCAACCGCCACGATATTGTAAAGATCGAGGTCGTATTCAAGCCCATAGACCCCTTCGTCCCAACGCATCGCCTCTTTCAGCGAGCTCATCGCATGATCGCAATAGCCAAGATCTTTCTCTTCAACCCAAATGTGAAGATCCACCACTTTGCCAGAGCAGGTGGTAAACGCATCGCTCACTCGCTTGAGATCACCCGCCACCATGGCAAAGAGATAGCTCGGTTTCGGAAAGGGGTCGTGCCAGACCGCTCGGTGCCAACCATCATCCAAAGACTCTTCTTTCACCAGATTGCCGTTACTCAACAGTACCGGACATTCGGCACGCTGCGCCTCCAGTGTCACGGTGTAGACCGCCATCACATCGGGCCTATCCAGAAAGTAGGTAATTTTGCGGAAACCCTCTGCCTCACACTGCGTGCAGTAAGCGCTCTGCGATCGGTAAAACCCCTCCAGCGAGGTGTTTTCCTCGGGGCAGATCACCACACGGGTGCGCAGCGTAAANTGATCGGGGACCGAAGCAATCGTTAGGTGCTGTTCTGTCAGTTCGTATTGCGCTTCAGTCAACCGCACGCCATCGAGCTCAACCCATTGCAGATTCAGCTGCTCGCCATCGAGCATAAGCGGGCTCTGACCAGAAATTCTGCGCACGACTTCGAGCGTGGCCGTTACCTCAGTCCGCCCCTGATCAATGCGCACCTCCAATGCGACNTCGGTCAGACCAAAGTCGGGAGCCCGGTAGTCCGTGCGGTAAATCGTGCCGGGTAAACCTTCTCTCAATGCCATTACGCTGCCACCTTGATCTCGACCTCATAGCCGCCGAACTTACGAATATTGAGCACACCAGTATCGAGCATCAAATACTGGCCCTTGATTCCCATCAGGGTGCCCTCGACTACCGCTTGCTTGTCAAAATTATGCGCCTTAATTTTCTCTGGCCAGCTCAATACGGGATATTCAATCCGCGTTTCGGGCGCATCCTCGAGAAACTCAAACGCGCTCTCGCCGTAAAGGAGTTGCAGATCAGCGATACCCCGCTCACAGCTCGCCATCAGCTGTCGGCGTATCTGCTCCAAATCCTGCGGTGTGCCATTNCCCTTGAGCATGGTCTGCCACGCCGTTCGATCACCGACTTCCTTCGCGCATAACACTTCGAGGAGTCCCGATTGATGACGGGTCTGCACCTGTGCAATCGGCTTGGCCTGAGTCGCACCCTGATCAATCCATCGGGTCGGCAACTGCGTCGCCCGGGTAATGCCCACTTTCACATTGGACGTATTCGCCAAGTAAACGATGTGCGGTACCTGACAATGAGTTTCCGCCCAATCTGGCTCGCGGCAGGTGCCCTCTGCCAAATGACATTTCTCTGGACTGACAATGCAACGATCGCAGGCCGCAAGCTTTCTGAAGCAGGGAAAACAGTATCCCTGGTTAAAGCTCTTCTTGGTCATCCGATCACAGGCAACACATTGAATCGTCCCCGTAAATGACAGGCTGATTGAGTGACCCAGCCAATCATTGAGACACAGCCCCCCCTGATCGGGAAATACGGTATAGCGCACCGTCTCGGTCAGCTCGGTCTGCATTTTACGCAGACTGCCCTGCCAATCAGTCATGCTGAGGCTCCTTCCAGGCCAATGGCGTAGGCTCATCACAAGCCTCCCCTGCCTTGGCACCCTTATCGATAAACCCTACCCGCTGTTCAACCGGGAGGTGCATTTCTCCCCAGGCGATCACTGCCTGCATCGCGTGCTGGCGCTGCTCTTCGCTCAGCGTGCGGCCGTCTGGCCAGCGCCCTGTTGAGAGCGATGTCAGTAGCTGGTCATAGACTTGACGATCCATTTGCTGAACCGATTGACGATACAGATCTGACACCTTCAATGACTCCTGAACAAACCGGGTAATCCACTGACGAGCAGGCCCAGAGCCCAACCCGCTAGCAGCCCACCGAGATGCGCACCGTTCGCAATAGCGCCGGCGCCGATAAACTCCATGCTGCCCAGCATGCCAATGACCAGCCAGATCAACATGAAAGCGAACACCGCCATCGGTGGTGGCGATATCCATCCGGGTCTGCGCCACTGAGCCGCCATAATGAGGCCCATGAACGCGTACACCACACCCGACATACCCCCAAACACCGACGGGCCCTCCCACCAGTACTGACAGTAGTTGCTGACCATAGCGGTCACCACGTACAGACCTATCAGGTTAATAAAGCCCAGCCGATGCTCAATGCGCTGGCCAAATTCCCACAACCACAGGCAATTGAACACGACATGTAGCCAGCCAAAATGAATCAGCGTGGGCGTCACCAAGCGCCACCAGTCGCCCCACTCTCCGAAGGCAACGTAGCCACCACTGGCCCGAAACGGCACGAAGTTAAACAACTCGAGCATGCCAACCCACTGCAGTGGGTAGAACAACAGAAAACAGGTACCGGTTATCGCTACCAGGCAAAAGGTTGCGGGTGCACGCTGAATCGCTAACGGCGCGCTATTTAACGAGGGCATCTGACCAGCGAAGCTTGTCTCGGCAACTGGCGTAAAAACTGTAGCCTGGGGGGTGCAATAAGGTCAGCTCGCGAGCTTTTTTTCGAACCCTTACCGAATCACCTGGCAAGGCCGTAATGGAGATCTGCCCATCACAGGTAATCGGTGGATGAATATCGTTACGGGACACCACATCAATGCGAATCTCACTCTGGCCGCTGACAACGATCGGGCGACTGGTCAGCGAGTGTGGGAACATCGGCACCAGAACCAGCGCATCCAGCCCGGGATACATA
This sequence comes from Halieaceae bacterium, assembly GCA_002683395.1. GTDB lineage: Bacteria > Pseudomonadota > Gammaproteobacteria > Pseudomonadales > Halieaceae > Luminiphilus. The sequence goes on from NYTG01000015.1 coordinate 25,088, forward strand.
ATGGGGCCACCCGCAGACATGGAATACGCCGTAGAGCCGGTAGGGGTCGCAACCAACAGTCCGTCGGCGTTCAAGCGATAGACAAACTCGCCGTCAATACTGAGCTCGAACTCAATCATTTGCGCCGAGGCGCCAGAGTTCACGACGATGTCGTTCAGCGCCTCGCCACGCCCCACTACCTGCTCGCCACGCCACACCTCTGCGTCGAGCAGAAAGCGCTGCTCGCTGAGAAAATCACCGTCCAGAACGGCACTCACCTGCTCAATCAGTTCATCCGGGCTGACGTCAGTCAAAAATCCGAGGCGCCCCCGATTCACTCCAATCACGGGTGTGTCGTGTTTCACAAGGGTGCGGGCCGCGCTTAGCAAACTACCGTCACCACCAATCACAATGGCCAGATCCACCATGGCACCGAGCTGGTCCCGAGATTCCATCTCTCGCTTTTCAAAATGTGACAACGTCGCCAGACGGTCCTCGATGGTGACCTGTAACCCCCGGTCATCCAGTAAATTGAGCAACCCGGAGACAATTTCTTCAACGCCGGGGTGCTCCCTACGACCAAGCAAGCCCACGTGGGTGAATGTCGCCGTCATAACCTAAGGGTGGTGATCAGTCGTTTCATGCGCTCACTCCCTCCTCCTGTGATTTCGCTATCGCGCGACGCAGGTCATGCGCCACCTCAGACTCCGCTAATTGTAGCCCTGCTGGGCGCATAGACGCGAATTGATCACGCAGTTTTTGCAGGTCCAGATAATCAACAGGACCAGCAGAGGGCGGCAATAACCGACATATCAGCGCCGTCCCAGACCGACGTTGTTGTGCTCCAATACCCGCTCGGCGCGATAGCTGGAGCGAACAAATACTCCTGAGACTACCTCAAGAAAGCCTCGCTCTAGGCCCCATTCGCGATAGTGATCGAACGCCTCAGGGGACACATAGTGTGCAACAGGCAGGTGGTGCTTTGTTGGCTGCAGATACTGCCCCAGTGTCAGCACATCGATGTCATGCTGTCGCAGATCATCCATACACTGTTTAATTTCATCATCAGTTTCCCCCAGACCAAGCATTAGCGAGGTCTTGGTCAACACGTCGGGCCGGCAGGCCTTGCCCAGCGCCAGAACGTCGAGTGTTTGCTGATAACCCGCTCTCGGATCCCTTACCGGGTGCGTCAGTCGCTCAACGGTTTCGACGTTTTGGGCAAATACTTCAATACCCGAGTCCAGCAGCGTGTGTACGGCATCCGGGTCACCCAGAAAATCAGGGGTGAGTGCTTCAACCGCCGTATCAGGATTGAGCGCCTTGGTCGCGCGCACCACCGCGGCATAATGCCCTGCTCCCCCATCGGGCAGATCATCGCGATTAACCGAGGTGAGCACCACATACTTCAGTCCCATCAGCTTGACCGCTTCAGCGGTGTTGTCAGGCTCTTCAGGGTCCAGCCAGCCATTGGGATTACCGGTGTTCACCGAGCAGAACCGGCAGGCACGGGTGCACACATCGCCCATCAACATGATGGTCGCGGTACCCGCGCTCCAGCACTCGCCAATATTCGGACATTTAGCCTCCTCGCAGACGGTAGCGAGGCCNTGCTCATGCACGATGGCACGCACTGCGTCGAACTTGGGACTGCTCTGCACGCGCATTCTGAGCCAATCGGGTTTTGCCATGCGCTCGGTATGACCCGACGACGCCTTGACACCATCTTTGATGACCGTCATGCCCCGGTCATTGGTGAACTTGTTGCCACTGCCAATTTGTAGGGCGGGTATGCGCTTGTCAGTCATGCCAAATCCCTCGCGACCCGCTAGGCCGCAAGCCCTGCACTCAGTCTTACCGAGACGCCGTTCACCGCCGCATTGCCCGATAACTGATCAACATATTGCTCATCGGTAATGTCGTTGCAGCTGATACCCGCATGACGACTGGCAATCTGGCCGCGGGTCCCGGCCTGGCCGTGGCCGTATCCATGCGGAAGACTGACCACACCCGGCATCATTTCATCAGAGGCCGCGAGCTCTGCCTCAATCGACCCTACCCGGCTTTTAATGGTGACCCACATACCGGGTTTCCAACCTTCCTTTTCCACGTCATCAGGGTTCATGAGCAGTTGGCACCGCGGCTTACCTTTCATTAAACGATGATGGTTATGCATCCATGAATTATTATCCCGGACGTGGCGGCGTCCAATAAGCCGGTAATGCTCAGCCAGCGTCGACGTCTCGCGAGTGAAGCGCTGTATATCCTCCAACACCTCAGGGATAGCCAGCTGAATACGCTGACCGGGAGTTTGCAGTCGCTCCGGGCACGAAGGCTCCAGCGGGCCGAGGTCGATTCCTGACGGGTGCGCCTTTAACTTGTCGATACTCAGCTGCCACTCTGTGTCATCACCGTAAGGTCCGCCGCGCAGAGCCGCATCGACCAGGCGGTCGGGCGGATGGCTGGGCATGGGCTCAAGATTGAGCAACGCGGCAAGCCGCTCCCCCAGTGCGCTGAAAATCTCCCAGTCGTGCATTGCCTCTTCAGGTTTATCAAAAACCGCGGGGTTATAGCGCGCGGTGTTGCGAATCGCCAGATTATGGAACGCAATATCGTAATGGTCATGCTCCAGCGGTGAGCTGGGAGGCAAGATCACATCGGCATGCCGGGTCGTCTCGTTCAAAGCCGGATCGACCGAGATCATAAAATCCAGCTCTTCAAGGGCTTCATCGAGAGCCCGGCCATTCGGTGTAGACAGCACCGGATTGCCCGCCCCTGTGAACATCAAGCGGATTTGACCTTCACCAGGGGTGCGAATTTCGTCCGCCATAGTTGCCGCGGGGAGCTCGTAATTAAATTCGGGCAGGCCTCGGGCNCTACTGGCAAATCGACCAAACCCACCTGGACCGGTATTGACGACTTGGTCCATCGCCGGACGCGTAAAAAGACTCCCCCCNGGCTTATCGAGATGCCCAGTNGCAACATTGATGACCTGAATCGCCCACTGGCACAGCGCGCCAAACGCCTGAGTACTCACGCCCATGCGCCCGTAGCAGATGCCCGCCTCAGCATTCGCGAGATCATGAGCAATCCGCTCGATGCTGGCCGCGGGAATCCCTGTCAGCGGTGCCGCCCATTCGGGCGTCAGCTCGACAACCGCCACTCCAATCTCTTCGAGGCCGTCGGTAAAGGCCGCCAGCGGTCCCGGTGAAACCAGATCATCGCGGAACAGCACGTGGATCATNGCCAATANGAAAGCGGCGTCCGTTCCCGGACGGATAAAGACATGTTCAGTGGCCAGTTCGGCCGTCTCGGTTCGCCGCGGGTCTACCACCACCAGCTTACCGCCCCGCGCCTTCAGATCTTTCAGTCGCCGACGCACGTCCGGCACCGACCAGATACTGCCGTTCGAGGCCAGCGGGTTAGCCCCCAGCATCAGAAAATAATGCGTGCGATCCACATCAGGAATCGGATGCAACAACATATGACCGAAACACCACAAGGAGACCAAATGATGTGGAAGCTGATCTACCGAAGTGGCTGAGAAACGATTGCGGGTACGGATATGTCGAAATAGATTCCGTTGGTGCGTCAGCATGCCGTAGTTGTGCACTGACGGATTACCGAAATAAGCGCCCACCGCATCCACTCCATGGTGCTCGATCGTCGCTGCCAATGCGCCCGCCGCGAGATCCAGCGCTTCGGGCCAGTCGATTTCTACATGCTGATACGCTCCCGCCGCGGTGCGAATACGCTTTACGGGCTTTCTCAGCCTGTCGGGATCTTCATGGATATCTTTGAGTGCCACNGCCTTGGGGCAGACGTGGCCTCGACTCAGAGGGTCGTCTCGATCGCCTCGAATGTCGACCACCGTGTCACCCTCTGTTTGAATCACCAGACCACACATGGCTTCACAAAGGTGACAGACGCGGTGGTGCGTCTGAATAATAGCGTCGTTCATACTGTGCTCACTTTATNTGATGGGACCGTCCGTGGTCTGGGCCTGTGATGGCCCCTGCCTTCGCTTNCCGTATCCTAGCACTTCGGCGCGAACCCCCCAGCTACCGGAGCGACACGAAAAACGCTCAGGAAAATTCGGGCGCTCTTTTCTCCATAAACGCCATGACAGCCTCCATCTGATTCGCCTTGCCGATTATCTGGGTTTGCTCCGCTGACTCGGAGAGCAGCAATGCCTCATCGGTGCTGTCTGCCAGCGCATTCGACAACCGCTTGGCTGCCTGAATGGCCTGCGGATTCTTGCCGGCTATCTCCTCAGCCAGCGCCATAGCGCGCGCTAGAGGCTCATCTGACGTTTCTGTCGCGAATCCCAGCTCACAGGCCTCAGCACCAGAGAACTCGGCATTGGTATACACCAGCTTGCGCAGCACATCGTCGCGGACATTCCCCCGCCACAGCGGATAACCCGCCATATCGGGCACGAGCCCCCAACGCATTTCCATGACGGCACACCGCGTCGTCGGGTGCACGATCCGAATATCAGCGCCTGACATAATATTGAGGCCGCCGCCAATCGCCACTCCATGCGCAGCAGCAATGACAGGCGTGGGCAAGGTCCGCCATCCCCAGGCGACCTGCTGTACGCTATTCGCAATGCCATGAGTCCGCGGCATCAGATCCAAGGTTTCGCTATCCCCGTCAAAGTTGGACAAATCGAGGCCGGCACAGAACGCCTTGCCCTCGCCCGATACCACGACGGCGCGCAAATCAGACTGCGACTTCAGATCGTCAATCGTGTCGACGATGGCCTCGAACATAGCGGGATCTAACGCATTCATCTTCTCTGATCGGGTCAGCGTCACGTGCGCAATATGACCTGAAAAATTGACAGAAACTCTCTCCGACATCTCTCACTCCAGATAATGGGTTTGGGAAGATGCATCCCGATAACGACAGTGCGGCTGCTAATAGTAAAGCAAGTATCGCTGCCGTGGCAGACGATGAAGTCAGGCGCCGAGTAAGCTCAGCGGATCCGACACCTCAGGCAAAGCGCTGGTAGAGGACTGCACAAAAAAATGATGCCAGAGCGCAAACTGAAGCAGCGTCATGAGCTGTCGCCCAGAGCGCTGCGTTCGNCCTTGATCCGCAAGCAAGCGTTGAACGCCCGCCGGCTNGAACCATTCACGAATCGCCGCGTTGCTGCTNAGCACACGACTCAGCGCCACCAATCGGTCGCCCTGCCACCAGTCATTTACCGGCACATAAAACCCGCGTTTCTTCGCCGCGAAATGTTCTGCGGGCATGAAAGTTGTGGCCCAGCTTTTGAGGATTTTTTTGCCTTCGCGCCGATCCTGTTTCAGCTCATCCGGCAATGACAGCCCCCAGGACACCAGCCGCCGATCAACAAAAGGCATCCGCCCTTCCACGCCGTGAGCCATCAACATGCGATCCGCTTTCACGAGTAAGTTGTCGGGCAAGGCGTGTTCGAGATCCAACGCCTGCATTTTCTGAAGCGGCGTCCAGTCCGCTGGCCGGGACTGCCAGCTCTCCGTTAATGCCTCGCGCCACCGCCTCCGGGCGGCCAGTAATTCGCTACCGAGTAGTTGCTGTGCCACGCCCCCGCGCAAATCACCCCGGGAGCGAAAACCACCGGTACCCGGAAACAGCATACCCTTCAAAAATCGTTCCATCGCTCCCGTGCGGTAACGGCCATAGCCCGCAAAAGCCTCGTCACCGCCCTCTCCCGAAAACACCACTTTCATCGAGCGGCTGGCTTCCTCGGCCAACAGTAAGGTCGGCAGGCTCGCCGGGTCACGCATCAAGTCATCCGCGGCCCACACTACCCGCGGCAGTCGCGTCAGCATCTCGTCGGCGGTCGGTGTCAGTACTCGATGGTCCGTCCCAAAGTGCCTCGCCAGCCGGGTCGCGACATCGAGTTCATCTCCCACCGACGAGTCGGGGAAACCCAGTGAAAAGGTGTGGATGTCTTCCATGCCATAGCGGCGCATCAAACCGAGCAAAATGGTTGAATCGACCCCGCCTGAAAGAAACAATCCGATCGGTACATCAGCGCGCTGGTGCTGGGTAAAAACGGTCTGCATGAGCCCATCGAGCTCGGCGATCGGGTCGACGGGCGAGGCGTGGCTGACNTCATTGACGCACCAGTGGCGCCACTGCTCGNCACGCCGCCCGTTGCGGATCAGCAGCGCCTCGCCGGCCAATAGCCGTTCCACCCCCTGAAAGGGCGTGTTCCGCGACAGCGGATGCTGAGCCTCAATATATTGTAGAAGTGCGGTGCTATTAAGATCAGGGGTTGTCGGCATAAGCGCCAGCAATGCCTTCATCTCGGAGGCGAAGCGCACCCCCTCTCCACTCTGACACCAGTAAAGCGGTTTCATACCCAATGGATCCCGTGCGATCAGCACTTCGTCCCGTTCGATATCGTGAAGCGCAAACGCGTACATGCCCTCGATGCGATTCAGTATTTCGCGGCCCCAGACCACATAGCCTTGAAGAATGACCTCGCAGTCCGACCGGGTCTGGAAGCGAGCACCCCCCTCGAGCAGCTCTTGCCGCAGCTCTGTGTGGTTGTAGATCTCGCCGTTGGCGACCAACACATAACGACCGCAGGCGGACAGCAGCGGTTGCGCACCTCCCTCGAGATCGATAATGGACAGCCGGGTATGTCCCAAGGAGACGTTACCCCGCAGCGACTCCCCCTGACCGTCTGGCCCCCGATGCTGGAGTGCCGCCATGGCAAGTGCGAGTCGGTCGGAACACCGCTCGCCGCTGGCAGCAAAGCCCACAAGCCCGCACATTCAGGCGTGACTCACACTATTTTTTGGGGCGATAACCAGCACGATGACTCCAGACCACTTTCACGCCGTTGAGTGTAAGCGCGCGGCGGCTCCTCACCAAGCCATGACTCCCTGCCGTGTGCTAGTCTGATATCGGCTTTCAACTGGCGATACAGCGTGACTCGGCCAAAACTGGCGATTCTGGTTTCCTTTTCCGGACAGGGTGGTGTGGAGCGAATGATTGCCAATCTCTGCGAGGCTCTCGTTGATGCACCCATCGATCTTGATATTCTGTTGATCAAGGCGCGAGGACCCCATGTCGGTAGACTCCCCCGCAACGCTCGCGTAATCCCCCTTCGCGCACAACACTCCCTGACCAGTATTTGGGAAGTTGCCCGGTACCTTCGGCGGGAGCAGCCGACCGCACTGCTAGCGATCAAACACCGTGCGATTCTGGCAGCGCTAAGAGCGAAGCAACTGGCGCGCACCCAAACTCCTATCTCGGGTCGGCTAGGCACCACCGTCTCGGCGGCATTGGCCAACAAGTCCCCGAGCAGGCGGCAGCGCTGGTATCGGGCGATGCGCCGATACTACCCTCGGCTGCACAGATTAATTGCCGTGTCGCAGGGCGTCGCCGACGATGTACTGGACATCACGGACATGCCCGCATCGCAGATTGTGGTGGTGCGCAATCCGACGATTACGCCTGAATTACTCAAGGCTGCGGAAGCACCCGTGGACCACCCATGGCTGCAATCAGACAGCGGCATTCCGGTGATCATGGGTGTCGGGCGACTGACTGAGCAGAAGGATTTTTCGACGCTATTATCCGCTTTTGCAGAAGTTCAGAGCCATCGGGCGGCCAGACTGATAATCCTCGGTGATGGCGATTTGCGAGAGGCGCTGCTCACCCAGGCTCGGGAGCTTAATATTGCGGCTCATGTGGACCTGCCGGGTTTTCAGGCTAACCCCTGGGCCTGGATGAGTCGAGCGTCGGTATTCGTTTTGTCCTCCCGATGGGAGGGATCGCCCAACACGTTGACCGAGGCGATGGCGCTCGGGATACCGGTGGTCAGCACGGACTGCCCGAGCGGGCCCAGAGAACTCCTCAACGCCGGGCGGATCGCTCCCTTGGTAGACATGGGTGACGCAGAAGCACTNGCACAGGCNTTANNGNCTNCGCTCGACAATCGGCCGGACACCGNCGTTCTCGTTAACGCAGTGAGGNCATACCANCGGGACACNAGCGCGGCGGGATACCTNCNNACGCTGGGCCTGCNCNNNANAGNCNCCTGAGGCGNTACGNCCATCTTGCGGAGTGGGCGCGATGTCACGACAATCAGGCCCACACTGACAATAAATCGCATCCCTACAGCATGAGAAGGAAAACTAACGTTATGTCTCACATCAAAAATGCATTCCTCGTGATCGCGGCTCTGATCGCAGTCGCCCTGCCCCAGGCGAGTTACAGCGAAAACGATCATGACGAGATCNTGGCGCTNTATCAGGGNTGGATTCGAGCCGTNGAGGGTAGCGATNTCGATGGCTATGTNGNGGGNCTACATCCAGANGTCAGCCTGAGNCCCCCNGGCGTGACGGGTCTCGATGGCCGCGAGAATTATCGCGAGTTNCTCGGCCCTGTNTTTCAGACCGCTCGCTACGAAATCACCGTCGATGTGCCACACAAAATCACAATGATGGGTGACGCTGCCGTAGTGGAATACGACTACACCATTCGCCGCGTGGTCGATGACAGCGTGGAAGCCGATCTACCCGAGGGCGCGTTGGAAGGCGAGGCCACCACGTCACACTACATCGACATNGTCGCGAAAGACGANACGGGCGCCTGGAAGATCCGGTTACACAGTTGGTCAATGACCCTGTGAACGCCATCGGCAAGAGCCCCNGCGATTCAGGCAACCGCTACGCGCTGATCACAGGTGCCTCTGCCGGATTGGGCGCGGAATTTGCCCGCCAGCTGGCGTCAATGGGAAAAAAGCTGATCCTGGTTGCGCGGCGCGAAGATCGCCTGCAAACACTCGCTGAATCGCTGAAAAAACAATATCAAATCGACAGTGAAATCATCGTCGCTGACCTCAGCGAGAAAGATGCGGGAAAANAGATCGCCGACACCTGTCTCTCGGCTGGCTGGCGCGTAGACTGGCTCGTTAATAACGCCGGCATAGCGGGCCCAGACTTACTTCAGGACCGCGACTGGAATGAGCAGCAGAATTTTTTCCAGCTCATGATGTTGTCAGTGGCNGATCTATGCCATCGGTTGATACCGGGCATGGTGGAACGAAATTACGGTCGCGTCATCAACGTCGCGTCGGTAGCNGCCAGNGTNCCNCGCGCCGGCGGCTGTAACTANGGGCCNGCAAAAGCCTACCTNGTCGCGCTGTCGGAGGAGCTGAATCTCACCGTTGCGGCATACGGNGTCAACGTGGCGGCGCTATGTCCGGGCTTCACCCACACCGATTTCCATGAAACCGCCGGTCTGATGGACATGAAAAACAACATGGCAAAATGGCTGTGGTACGACGCCAGCGTGGTGGTGCGAGATGGCATCAAGGGCGTGGAAGCGGGCAGATCCGTGGTGGTTTCCGGGCGCCTCTATCGCTGGCTGGATCCTATCTTTCAGTCGGTCTGGACCCGCCGTTTGTTGCGGATCAAAGCGCGACCGGAGTAACGCTAAAACAAGGGGGGCCGCCACAGAGCGGCGCTCAAGAGGAAGGAACGTGACAAGTCTGAGACGCCGAGAACTGCTGCTGGCTACCGCCTCACTCCCTTTATGGCGAACCGGCAGTGTGCGAGCGGATCCATCGGCCCACTACGACGTCATCGTTATTGGCGGTGGGACGGCCGGGATTCCCTGCGCCCTATTCGCAGCTCAAAGCGGCGCGCGGGTGCTCCTTATCGAAAAAAGTCCGGCTTTGGGCGGCACCCTGTTCTGGTCGACCGGGCAAATTGCGGGTTCGGGCACCGTATTTCAGCAGAGACTGGGCATTGATGACTCCGCAGATGCGCATTTTAACGACTGCATGCGCATCAACGAACACACCGCCGACCCGGAATTGACAAGACTCACCGTTGACCACGCCGGCGAGACCATCAACTGGCTAGCCGCCCACGGTTTTGAGGTGATGGCAGGACACCCGGTCACCGGTATCGGTCACGACCATTTTACGGCTCGCCGCTACCAGCAAGGCGTGAACAACGGCCTGTCTATTCTGAATGCCTTCTTGCCCTCTCTCGAGTCGAGCATCGCTCGCCAGGAGATCACCTTGCTGACCAGCACAGGCGTGAATGGCCTGATGCAGGACCGTGCGGGTAAAGTAGTGGGTGTGACCGTCGCGGGGCCTTCGGGTATTCAAGATATTCGCGGCTCGCATATCGTCATGGCAACCGGCGGCTGCGCGGCCAACCCGAGACTTTTCGAAGATCTTCATGGCGTGCCGCTTTACGCTAAAACCGCCTATCCCACCTCACAGGGAGACGGTCTCCTGCTCGGCATGTCAGCGGGCGGCGCCATTGTGGGCGGAGAGAAATATGCCAGCCTTGCAGGATTGGTGCCGGATGCCT
>NYTG01000016.1 GCA_002683395.1 Halieaceae bacterium
GGAGAACACCAGCCACTCTGCGCCTTTGCTACCGGCTCTTAGCGAGTAAGCCTCGTTCATCGAAGCACAAAAGAATTCACCTGCCGATACCGTGGTCTCCGCTCCCACCTCAACAGACCCCTCCAGTAAGTACCACACGCAGTCGAAATCGCATGAGAACGCCTCGTGCTCGGAGCCTGGATTGAGCCTGACTCTGAAGATCAGTGGCCCCTCGTCGGGCATCTGCTCCCAGTCGGGGAGTGCCTCTCCCGGGCTCACCACCGGCATCTCATTAACGCGACGACGGCCCGCCGGGTGCTGAAACTGACCGAGCCGTTGAGTCAGCGCCTCGGGTACCTCATGTAGGTCAGCCCAATTGAGGCCAATATCGCCGCCCAAGCTGAATAAGTGAAACTGGACACCCTCCTCACTCGCTTCCTCAGGACCATAGCTGTGGCCGGCCTTGACCCAGCGGATATCGCCAGGACAAAAACTCCCCTCATTGCCAATGCGCATCTCGCCACGGGTCACGAGATAGATCGTGTCGTGAGGGTGCCAGTGCAGACCGGCATAAAAGCCGGCGGGAAAATCAGCCTCAATCAAAAAGGGCTCAGTGGATCGCAAGACTCTCGTGGGTGTCGTCGGTCGTCCATGCGGGTCGTGGAAGGTTTCCCACTCGAGGTCATCGGGACGGATGTGTTGTGCATCGGTCATATCGGTCACCCGCAAGATCGCTGGTAGAAGTCTTCGAGGTAGGCAAGGAGCCTGTCACCGATAATTTCAATGAGCAAGCCCGCAGGATCCTGGAAATAGCCCTGCGGGTCGCCCACTTTACCCAAGACACGCACAAAACCGTTATTTTCTAGTTGTTTGCATGTCGCTTCCGAGTCGGGACTGTAAAAACACAAATGATGTTGAACAATGGCTTGGGACGTCACCCAAGGCGTGTCGGGCACCGCCTCAATCAGCTCAAAGTTGGCCTGGCCAGTGCTGGCATGCGCAATGCGCAAGTTGATGGAAACGGGCTTACCATAGACGGTCAAAGGCCAGTCCTCGCGCTCATCGCCTACCCAGCGCACGTTTAAAATGTCGGTCAGTCGCGGTTTAGCCATGTCCATATCGCGGCACACCAATCCGGTGTGTACGAGTTGCAGCCCCTCCACATTACCCACCTGCGCTGTCATCGCTCTCTCCCTAACTCTTTAACCGGGTGCCAGATAAGACCCTTGTGGACCCAGCGGGGCACCCGAGCACTCTCTCGGTCCTAGCCTGACGTCTTTGACGGACTGGATCGACACGGCTAATCGCTGCATCATGGGCCCGTGAATCAATCGTCATGAGCCCCCACGCACTCTGGCGCGGATGGCCGCGGAAGGCAATATGAGTGATCGATTATTAGCACTGGCATCTGGCGTTCATGACGGCAATCCCCCTTTGGTATCGCCGGCCGACATGGTCTACATCGCCGCTGACGCCGGGTACAACGGGGTCGGTTTGTGGGTCGCGCCCGATGAAAACTGGCAGGCCTCAACCAGTAGCGAAGTCACCTCGGCGCTGCAGCAAACAGGTTTGACTGCACTCGATGTCGAGGTCATTTGGTTGCAACCGGGCGGTAAACCAGACCCGATGCACCACAAGATCATCGCCGTCGGCGGTGAAGTCGGCGCCAAAAACTGCCTGATCGTCAGCTCGGTGCCCGATCGAGAACAAACCAAAATGCTTTTTGAGGACCTCTGCGAGCATGCCGAGCGTGCCGGGATGCGGGCCTGTCTCGAGTACATGGCCATCACCGAAATCAAGACCGTGGATGACGCACTGGATGTGGTGAATGCAGTCGATCATCCCGCCGGCGGTATTTTGGTCGACCCCTTCCACCACGAGCGAGTCGGGCATGACCCGGATAAGATCTGCGAGATTCCCACGCGCTGGCTCAGCTACGCACAGCTATGCGACATGCCCGAGCGCGGCGTAATCAGCGACCCCGACGCCTACTTCGTCGACGCCATCGACGGCCGGCTCGCCCCGGGCGAGGGCTCCGTGCCCGTGGCGGCGATGGTCAAAGCGCTCCCGGCCGATTTGCCCATCAGCCTCGAGATTCGCTCACTCCATTACCGGGAGCGTTACCCCGATCCCCTTGAGCGGGCGCGAGCGATCCTGGCACAAACCCGGGCTTTCTTTGCCGAGCAGGGGCTGTGATGATGACGTTATCACCCTTTTGGAGACCCGCGATTTGAAAAGCGATGGGACCCACCTTGGCGATATTACGAGGTACGATAATGAATAAGGCCACTGACCCGGCAACCATACTGGCGAGTACCCTGACCCAATCATTAGGTGCAGAGTGCTTGCTCGATGACGCCACTAAAACGCTCTACAGCACAGACGTTTACAGCGGTAGCGTAGCCCCTGCGCTGGTAGTGCGTCCCAACACCCGGGAACAGGTGGCGGAGGCTGTGCGCATCAGTACCGCAGCGGGCTGGGCCATTACCCAGCGCGGCGGCGGCATGTCGTATACCGGCGGCTACCTGGCTAACCATTCCGACACCGTGATGTTGGATCTCAGCGCCCTTAACCGGATCATCTCGATCGACGAAGAAGACCTTGTGATTACCGTTGAGGCCGGAGTGACCTGGCAGCAGATCTGGACGGCACTTTCCCCGCTAGGGCTTCGACTTCCCTTCTTTGGAACCTTCTCAGGGAGCCGCGCGACCGTGGGCGGAGGATTATCCAACGGCGCACTCTTTATGGGCACCGCACGCTATGGCAGTGCAGCGGATATCGTGGTGGGTATGGAGGTCGTTGATGCAGGTGGCCGACTGATTCAGACTGGTCAGGCCGCGTTTCTTAACGGGCGACCCGGATTTCGCCAATACGGACCTGATCTGACCGGGCTGTTTGTCCACGACGCCGGTGCATTGGGCGTGAAGACCTCGGCGTCGTTACGCATGATGCCAATGCCCGAAGCTGCAGACTATGCCTCCTTTGCCTTTGCTACCCAGCAAGAGGCTATTCACGCGCTCTCTGACATTGGTCGCAGTGGCTATTGCGAGGAGGCGTATATCTTTGATCCCGCCACAACCGAACGCTCTCTCGACTCCGCCACGTTAGTCAAAGACATTGGGCGACTGGGCAACGTGGTTCGCTCACAGTCCAGCTTGCTCAAAGGTTTGCAAGAGGGCGCCAAAATGGCCATGGCCGGCCGACGCTTTGTCGAAGGCTCGGTTTATACGCTGCACTGCGTTTGTGCCGGACGCTCTGTCGCGGGCGTTCGCGATGACCGAGGCGCTACAGTGCGCTTAGCGGTTGACCATGGCGGTGTCGAGATCAGTAATACGATTCCCAAAGCGGCTCGAGCCAATCCCTTTGAACCACTCAATGGCATTCTCGGTTCCCAGGGCGAGCGCTGGGCGGCGCTCAACTCAAAGGTGCCCCACTCAGACGCCGAGCGACTCATTGCGGTTACCGAGGCGGCGATAGACCCCTACCGCGACCGCATGGCGGAGTATGGTGTGACCATGAGCTTCCTCTATATCGCGATTGCCCAGCATATCTTCAGCTACGAACCGGTGCTCCGATGGCGTGATGAATGGCTACCGGTGCACCGGCATGTCCCCGAGCCGGACTTCCTGTCTGGGCTGCAAGAACCTCAGCCCAATCCCGAGGGTCGCGCGCTGGTTGATGAAATCCGTAGCCGCATCGTGAAAGTGTTCTCCGATTTCGGCGCGGCCAGCAACCAGATTGGCAAAACCTATCCGATGCTGTCGAGCCTCAACCCCAATAGCCGAAGCGTGCTGACGGCGCTCAAAAAAGAACTCGATCCTGAGGGACTCATCAATCCCGGTGCGCTCGGGGATTTTTCGGCGCGCTGACCTCAGGGCAGCGACCTGCCTCCCGCCCTGCCGGCACAAGACACGAGTGCCGGGAAACGCTTGCCGCGATTAATCATCTTGCTCATGCACCTCGAGTGACATCAGCTCGTATTGAGTCATCATGTAGCCACTAACCTGAGCCTTGAGCAGCACAAACTCATCGTCGGCAGTTACCCAGACTTCATAAGGGGGATGCTCGTTGGTCTCGTTAGAGCCTTGCGCGCCGCTGCCCCGCTCGCCGTAGCAAAAGTGCAGCGCGTCGAAGGTCCCCGCGCCAACGGTAATCGTTTCCTCACCCACGTACTCAATGACCATGCCCGGATGGTGCCAGACCAACGAGGGGCCGGTGGCGCCGCGATGGTCAAGCGAGGTCATCAGAAAGCGATCAAAGGTATGGACCTTAGGGCCGTCGCTACGGTCGATCACTGCGAGGTGCCAGGCATCGCCCTGAATCGGGTGTGTCCCAAAAATAGCGGGACGTTCATCGTAGGCCTCGTGCTCTGAAAAGCGCCCACGTTCGTGTGTCCAGCCTTCGCAGTCGGCGCCGTCGTCGCCAAAATAAAACCAGCTGCTCCCCTGTTGCTCGTCGCCCAATGACAGACGGACGAAAGCGTCTGTGGTATCCCAATGGCGGTTTTTGGTCAGCGTGACATCTCGCAGCACATTCGGTTCGTCGTCGATCTCGCAGTGCGCCCGGAGCGTGCGACGACCATCACCGTGGACCGTAATGGTAAAAAACTCGCGGCCGCGTTCGACACCCTCCCGGCCGGGTTTACTGCTGGTGTAGTGAATATGTCCGCGCAGAGTTTTATGGGGACGCATAGGGATCTCCGTAGCCGATGGCATAGCTTTACTATGGTGCCACAAAGCGCCTATGGTGTAAGGGCTAGCTCAGCGTTCTCGGGGCACCACGATCATCATGTCCTCACCTCCAGATCTGTCAACGAATATCACCCCACCGACACCCGCGGCGCAGGGTATCTATCCCGGCTGGTGGATTGTCTTTGCCACCGGGTCCGGGCAACTGATTCAGGGTGGTTTCGTGTTCTGGAGCATGGGGCTCTATACCGCCACCTTTGAGGATGTCTTCGGCGCACCCCGCGCGCAGATCAATCTGATCGAGACCTGCCTGACCGTCGCCACCAATCTGCTTTCCCCAGTGGCGGGCATCCTGATTGATCGCTGGTCTATCCGCCATCTCATGATGATCGGCATGGCTGCGATGGGACTGGGACTATTGGTGCTGAGTCAGGCCGGCACGCTATTTCACGTCTGGGCCGTGTGGGCCAGTCTGATTCCACTCGGAGTCCTGCTCATCGGCGCCATCCCGAGCGCCGCTTTGGTGAGCCGCTGGTTTATTCGCCGCCGCGGTCTGGCTTTAGGGCTGACCGCAACGGGCAGCTCCGTAGGAGGCTTCCTAATACCGCCACTGATGACCTGGATGTTTCTGGAGTGGGATTGGCGGACCGCGCTGATTGTAGCGGGCTGTGTCTGTTTTGCGGTCATACCGATTTTTTATTGTCTGCTGCGCAACCAGCCTAGTGATCTCGGTCTGAGCGGCGAGCCAGATGCACAGCAGGAAACCCCGGCAGCGAAAACCGACGCAACGGTATCGATCGACGCCAGCGACTGGGGCATCCCCGACCTGCTGAAGAGCCGCATTTTCTGGCTACAGATGGTTGTCTCGGGTTCCTTGCTCGCCGTCACCCTAGGCATGCTGGCGAATCTGAGCCTACATGCAAAAGATCTCGGGGTGACCGGTCAATCTACCGCGCTCTTGTATTCGATCATTGCTATCTGCTCATTTAGCGGCAAAGCCCTCACTGGTCATCTCATGGATCGACTGGGGATTCAGCGCTGCGGCTATTTGGTCTGTTGCTTTCTGAGCAGCGGACTGCTGATTCTGCTGTTGCAACAGAATTACAGCGGANTGCTTGCGGGTGCCTTTGTCATGGGGTTGGGCTACGGCGGCGTCGTTCCTTTATGGACCAATATGCCTGCACGAGCCTTTGGTGCCGGGAGCGTGGGTCGGGCGCTCGGCGTTATGAACCCCCTGCATATTCCGATTACCGCTACCAGTGCGCCGCTCGCCGGCTACATCAGCGATACCACCGGTAGCTATGACGGCGTTTTCTGGATGTATGGAGGCTGTTGTGCACTGGCTGCAATCGGCCTCACAATTATGGGGTCGGTGCTGACGGCCCCGGACGTGAAATAAACGCTGCGAGTCATTTTCTATGGGACAACCACAACACCTCTCTTCACCCGCGGCTCCCGCTGATCTGAGTGAATGTCATCCCAACCACCAGATTCTTTTCGAGCCGATCCAGATCGGTCCGGTGGTCGCCCCCAACCGGTTTTATCAGGTTCCCCATGCGAGCGGCATGACCGAAGCGAATCCGCGGGTGCGGGCCGCTTTTCGGGGGACCAAAGCCGAAGGGGGCTGGGGCGTAGTCAGCACGGGTGCGGTCTCCATTCACCCGAGTTCCGATGACTCGCCGTTGCCCTTCGCAAGGCTTTGGAACGAGGCCGATATTGCCTCTCATGCTCTCACTACCGAAGCGATTCATCGTCACGGCAGTCTTGCGGCCGTAGAGCTTTGGCACGGTGGCGCCGTGGTCATGAACCGAACCTCGCGCCTGCCCCCGCTGTCTCCTTCCGGAATTTCCTGGGCGGCAACGCATATCGGATTTATGGGGCAGTTGCGGCCGAAGAAAATGACCGGTGCTGACATTGACGATGTACTTGAGTGGCAACGGCTCGCCACACGGCGGGCCCTCGATGCCGGCTTCGACATCCTCTATGTCTANGCGGGCATGGGGTACCTCGGTTACGAGTTCTTGCTCCCCGAATACAACCATCGCGATGACGGCTACGGCGGCTCCCTCGAAAATCGGGTGCGTTTCGTTCGCGAGATGCTCGANGTCACGCGGGATGAAGCGGGTAGCCGCGCCGCCGTGGCACTCCGCATCAGCCTCGAGGAATTGCGCGGCAAACCGTCACAGCACTATGAGAGCGAAGCCCATGGCGTGGTGAGCTTGCTCTCAAACGTACCGGACCTGTGGGATGTCAAAATGGATTCGAGTCCCAACGATTGTGGCGCGTCGCGGTTTCGCCCGGAGGGAGCCCACGAGCCCATCATCGACTTTGTCAAACGCGTGACGGATCGCCCCGTTGTCGGTGTGGGACGCTTCACCTCCCCCGACACCATGGTGTCGCAAATTCGCCGCGGCGTTCTAGATTTGATCGGTGGTGCCCGCGCCAGCATCGCCGACCCCTTTTTGCCGAACAAGGTACGGGAGGGCCGTAATGACGATATACGCGAGTGCATTGGCTGCAATATCTGCATTGCTAGCTGGCACGATGGCGTACCCGTGCGCTGCACCCAAAACGCCACTGCAGGCGAAGAGTGGCGGCGAGGCTGGCACCCGGAGCGATTTACCCGCACCGAAACGCCCGACAGCTTGCTGGTCATTGGCGGCGGTCCTGCCGGACTAGAGGCTGCGCTTGTTGCGGCAAAGCAAGGTTTCGAAGTGACGATCGCCGAGCGGGCAGATGACTGGGGCGGTCGCGTCTTGCAGGAGAGTCAGCTACCCGGCATGGCCACCTGGCGTCGGGTCCGCGACTACCGCGTCTGGGCACTCTCACAAATGGGTAACGTGTCAATGTTTACCAACAGCGAGCTCGACGCCGAAGCCGCTATCAGTTTCGGCGCTGACCACATCGCGGTGGCAACCGGCGCACGGTGGACACGNCGACTCTACTCCGCGCTCGAGATTGCCGTCGCGCCTCTCGACCACCCCCAAGTCTATACGCCCGAGGATGTTTACTCAGGGACAGTGCTCGGCGATCGAGTGTTGATTTTTGACTATGACAACTACTACCTNGGCGGCGTGCTCTCCGAGNACCTTGCTGCACAAGGCAAGACCGTGACCTATGCCACGCCGGCTGGACACGCCTCAGCCTGGACATTCATGACCAACGAGCTGCCATTCGTCTATCAGGCGCTGGCGCGCCGTGGAGTGGCTATTCATACGACGACCAATTTGATGGGCTTCGACGGTGCTTCTGCGGCGATGCAGAACCTTTTCAATGCCACACCACTGGAAATCGACGCGGATAGCATTGTGATTGTGGGACACCGCGAGTCCCGCGACGCGGTGTTTGAAGCGCTGGTCGCNTCAGAGACGGTCGGCGGTGNGCAGCCCTCCCTTCATCTGGTGGGAGACGCGCTGGCGCCCGGCGCCATCGTTCATGCTGTGCACAGTGGGCACGCTTTTGCGCGAGGGCTGGTGGATGAAGAGACGATCTACCTGCGCGACGAGCCTATTGTTCCCGCTGAACCAGCGCGAGTCTTCCCGCGATAGCGGGTAGATTCCTTCTGCTCGGTGCTGGATTCACTCGAAAAAACGCTCCCCCGGGACAGCTACCTGGGCGAAGATTATTTCGCGCAGGAATACGCCGCTATTTTTGAATCAGAATGGCTGTGCGTGGGCCGGACTGACGCACTGATTCAGGCCGGTGACTACCTCGCGATTCGCTTGCACAGCCAGTCATTGTTGATTGTGAGAGGCGAGGACGGCGATCTCGGCGCTTTTTACAACACCTGCCGTCATCGCGGCACCGAACTGGTGCCTCTGGAAGATCCCGGGCCGGTCTCGGGGCAGTTTAGGCGGGGTATCGTTTGCCCTTATCACGCTTGGAGCTATCACCTTGATGGCCGACTGCGAGCCACTCCCTACCTGGCCATCGACGCCGAGGGCGCAGCGCTCCACTCGATCGCTCTGGAAGAATGGGCAGGCTTTATTTTTGTTTGCCTCCGACCCCGCAGGGATAAAACGTTATCTGCAAGCCTTGGCGAGGGCACAGCTCGCCTGCAGCGTTATCCGCTCAGTGATCTGCGGGTAGGCGAAAGCATTCGCTACGAGGTAGCGGCAAACTGGAAGGTCATCGTTGAAAATTACAACGAGTGCTACCACTGTGGACCCGTCCATCCCGAGCTCTGTCGCATTGTGCCGGCATTCAGACAAGGCGGCGGCAACGACCTTAATTGGGACGATGGCGTACCACACCGGGAAGGCACCCATACTTTTACCGAATCGGGCACGACGTCTCGTGCGCCCTTCCCTGGCCTAAGCGATACAGAAAAGACACACCACAAAGGCGAACTTTTTTATCCAAACCTCATGCTGAGCCTATCAATGGATCACGTTGCCGCGTTTTACCTTTGGCCCATTGGCCCCGGCGTCACGCGCATACAGTGTGACTTCCTGTTTCATCCTGATGAGATGCGCCAATCGGACTTCGACGGCTCCGATGCCATCAAATTTTGGGATCTTGTGAATCAGCAGGACTGGGCGATCTGCGAAAGCGTGCAGCGCGGTATGCAAAATCGAGTGTTTGAGCATGGCTACTACGCGCCCATGGAAGATTACAGCCTCGATATTCGCCGCTACGTCACCGAGAAACTCGGCGAGGCGGACCTGTAATGCGAGGCCAGCGCATTCCCACACGCTGGCGCTTGTTCAGTGTGCTCTTTCTGCTGAGTTTCGTCTCTTATTTGATGCGACAAAACATTCACGTAGCGGGCGAGTTCATGATGCCCGAGCTCGGCATTAGCGAGATCGAAATGGGCTGGATCTACGCCGCCTTCATCTGGGGCTATGCGCTGTTTCAACTGCCCGGCGGCGTGATGGGTAAATTGCTGGGCCCTCGCGTGGCGCTCACCGGTGCCGGTGTCATCTGGATGCTGACCACCGGTCTCACGGGCTGGCTACCGGGCCAGGTATTGACCACCGGGGCGGGCATAATGGGCTCACTATTGGTCGTTCGATTCTTAATGGGCATTGCCCACGCCCCGATTTATCCCATTCAGGCCTCGGTGGTCGAGCGGTGGTTCCCCGTGGGGCACTGGGCTTTACCCAACGCGGTCGGGAGCACGGGGTTGGCACTCGGCGCCGCACTGGCGCAACCGTTGGTCGCCGTTGTCATGGTGTACTGGGGGTGGCGAGCCTCGTTTTATCTATTCATCCCTCTTGGCATCGCCCTCTTTTGGGTTTGGTGGCGTTACGCCACCGATGACCCGGCTGAGCACCCGGCAATGGGGCAGACGGAGCTCGCCCAGATTCAAGCCGATCGCGAGCAACTCACCCCGAATGTGGGCTTTGGTGCTTGGCGCCAACTCATTCGCAATCGCGATACGTTGCTACTCACTGGCGCCTACTTTGCCGAGAACTGCATCTTTTATCTTTTCTTTACTTGGTTCTTTCATTATCTCGTGACAGAGCTCGGTTTTAGCATTTTAGAAACAGGGTTTCTTGCCTCCCTGCCGTGGCTCTGCGGCGCAGTCATGGCATCTGTCGGCGGATACCTCTGCGACACCCTCTGCGCGCGCCTTGGGCCTCGCCTTGGATGCCGCATACCGGCGATCACCGGGCTCATTGGTGCCGGCGTGTTCCTGTATATCGGCCTCTATGCCAGCTCCCCTTACACCGCTGTGATATTGCTCTCGCTCTGCTTTGCCAGCACTCAGCTCACCGAAGGAGCCTATTGGTCGGCACAAACCTATATTGCCGGCCCCTACACGGCGCCCGCCTGCGGCGTCATGAACACGGGGGGCAATCTGGCGGGCATGGTCGTCGCACCGCTCATGC